>NZ_JBFRUJ010000023.1:0-39059 GCF_041474575.1 Vibrio sp. 10N.222.51.C5 | reverse complement strand
TACTTTAATTGGTATAAGTGGCTGCTTTTTCGTTTAATAACTTTATAGCGGTTTAGCTGGCAAGCCGTTTAGTTCGCTAACTGATTAATTAGAAAGCTTAGCCTCGACTTGCCCAAGTGCGCGTTGGTACATAAACCAAGCACATGTACCGGCAAGCACATTACCCACCATGGCACCCCAGAACAGGCCTTCAATACCAGCAAGCTGCGAACCAATCCACAAGCAAGGCAAGAAGAAGGCGAACAGGCGCAGTGCTGATATCGTTAAGGCAGTATAAGACTTACCAAGCGCATTCGAGATAGAAACCATCAGCATACAGATACCCAACGGCCCTAAACTGATAGGAACGATAAGTAAGTGGTAGTTCAAAATGGTCGAGACTTCGTCTTCGCTGGTCATGAGATTTGCCAACCCGCCAGAGAACATCCAAGTTACCAGTGCGATCACCAATTGGAATCCTAATACAAACATCACGGCAATCTTCACAAGACTACGTATGTTCCGTAGGTTCTTTTCTCCCAACATTCGGCCAATCATAGGTGGCATCGACATAGTCAGAGCAAGCACTGCAACAATCGAAAAGAACTCAAAACGTGAACCTAGCGCCCAAGCTGCAACGGCTGCTGTGCCGTAGCCTGCAAGCAGTTTGGTGGCGAGCATCGAAGAGACTGGTGGCAGTAGCTGACTGATCATCGCAGGCCCCATGATGTTTCCTATAGAACGAATACTCTTGCCGATATCAAGATCGTGCCAGTCGAATGTCATCCAATGCTTCTTAGTTACCTTAGGAGCAACGATAAAGATACCCGCACCGAACGCCAAGATGGTCGCAATCGCGGCTCCGTTGATGCCCATGTCGAGCGTGAATATGAAAATCGGGTCCAATATCAAGTTGATGATGCTGGTCGCGATCATCATCGAACCGGGCAGCATGGTATTACCATTGGCACGACACACACTGTAGAAAAAGTAGAGCAGTGCGCCTGTCCAAGAGCTTACCAGCCAATAGATCCAGTAATAATCAATGATCGGCAGTACCGTCGGTGGTGCATCGAGGAGTTGTAAAATAGGACCACGCAACAGATAGATGATGACCGAGAACAGCGCGACACTCACACTGCCCATCGCAACGACTAATCCGCCGAGCTGTTTGGCATAGCGTATCTCGTTAGCCCCAATAGCTCTCGCGATCACAGCCGTTGTCGCGATGCCTAGTCCGACTTGAATCCCGATAATGATCATCTGAATTGGTAGCGTGAAGCCTTGAACCGCGAGCGGCAGTACGCCTAACTGGCCAATAAAAGCACTGTCTACAAGTTGGAAGCTCATCAGGGAGAGCACCCCAAACAGCATTGGCCATGTCATTGTATAGAGTTGTCGGCCAAGAGAAGGCGAGGGAGTTGCGGTCGTAGAATTCATAACACTCTTATCAGTCTTGAAGGTAGGTTTGTCGTAGTGACAATCCATTCAATGAAGAATTGCGTAAAGGATAACGTAACGTTAGCTCGATACCAATAAATGTCATTAAATCTATCGATATTACCTTTGCACAGTTTCATCGGTATGTGAGTATTGTGCAATGCAACTTTATGCGTTCGCTTATTGAAATTTAAGGTGTCGTATCTTGTTTCTGAGTTTTATATTAGCGGATTGGGTCTAAAGGTTTTCCATTCGACTATTTCTAATGTTTCGCTTTATCCCGATAACTTGGTGGCGTGACTCCAACCCAACCTTTGAATGCACGATTGAAATTACTCAAGTCGCTGTAACCCACTTGCCAACTGATGTCTTGAACAGAAAGGTTGGTCTCTTCAAGTAGCTGTTTTGCTTTAGCTTCCCGAACTTGTTCTTTGGCTTGTTTAAAGAGAATGTTTTTGCTCTTCAGGTTTCTCTGCAGCGTTCGTTTTGTCATGCCGAGCATGGTCGCAAACCACTCAATATTGAACCAAGGTAGAGTCGCATAGGTGTCTATTAATATCTCGACAGCGTGATGCCAATCTTGGGTACTATTTCGTTCTGAAATGGCACGATAATCATCGGGCAGCGGAATCGAGAACGCACCGTATTGCTCTTCAAACTGAATATCAGAATCAAAGAAATGCTTAGGTAATTTACGTGCGCTGTTGTTCTTAGAGACCAACTTGGCGTGTGATGGTTGCCAGCGACTGTCAATGAACTTACGGCATAGGCTAATCACGGTCAGGGCGCGAAACCATTCTGCTTGTTCAAAACCTGAGGTCGATGGGTGATAGCAACTTCGATGACACAGCCACCACAATCCATCGCTTTTTTCCGTCCATATGGTGACGTGATTACTTAAGGTCGATATTTCAGTAATCAAGCAGCGTACCGCTTGCTCGAGAGAAGTGCATTGTTCAATTTTTCGGTCTAGCTCAGGTGACAATTGCTCTAGAGAGGCCTTACGTCCAACCTCAATCCCTATCGAATAGCCAAACTTACGCTCAAGGCCATGAATGAAGCGAATCACGTCTTGTGTAGGAAGCCATTGATTGGATTGTGTCAGTTCAATGGGTAGACCGCACGCAACGGCGACGGTGCGCCAATCCAGTCTATGTTTGTCACAATACTGAATATATGGAGCAATGTTACTGGTCGAAGTGAGCAGTATGCTGGTGGTGTTCGATGATGCTTTCATTGTTTTGTGCCTACCATTAAATGTCATCAAGTGACCTAATTGAGTGTAGCGCATCTCCCTATACTTTTCCTAACCCAAAAAGGAGAACAATTATGAAACTTAAACACAATGCCGTTCTAGTATCGTTAGCGACCGCATCATCATTTGCTCTTGCAGCAAACCCAGTTGAAGAAGCTCTGAAAGTTGAAGGTGCTCAAGTTACCTTGACCGTGAAAGAGGCGAGCACAGCATTTACCCCAAGTTTTACTGACTCAGCTCGTGAGTTATTCAATAACTTTCATTGGCAGATGGGCGGCGACCACAGCGTTTACTACAACATGCACATGAGTGAGTTTCTACCAACGGCACTGGCGGCTCCAAACGAAGAGTACAAGCCTTTAGTCAAAAATATCGACCCACGACTCGCTGCACTGAAAGTTGATACTGAAAGCAAAGGTCAGTTGACAATGGATGAGTACTTGGCGGATGAACAGTTCCGTACCCAAGGCTTTATGTTGATTCACAAAGGGGAGATCGTTTACGAAGCTTACCCAGGTATGAAGCCGACAGATACGCACGTTTGGGCATCTACAGCAAAAACGACGGTTGGCACAGTGATCGCAATGTTAGTGGAAGAGGGCAAAGTCGACCCTGAAAAAGAGATCGCTGAGTATGTTTCTGAATTGAAAGGAACGAACTGGGATGGTATCACAGTACACCAAGTTCTGAACATGTCGACCGCTCTAGACAATGAAGAGACATTAGAGTCTATCTTGAACCCAGACTCTGATGTGGTGCGCTTCTTCGCGGCATCGTTCAACTCACCTCGTGCAAAAACGGGTGAAATGGAAACTTGGATGGAAGTGGCTCAAGGTGCACAGAAACTGGAAGGTGAACAAGCAGGTGACCACTTCCGTTATGCATCTATCAACACCATGGTGCTGACTAAGTTAGTTGAAAACGTTGAAAACAAAACTTGGACTCAAGTATTCGAAGATCGTGTTTGGTCAAAAGTGCACGCACGTCAACCAATGCAATTCAACTTGACGCCAGATGGCATGGCGATCGCGGTTGGCTTGGTTTCATCAACGGTAGAAGATATGGCTCGCTGGGGAACACTATTTACACCTAGCTGGAAAGCGGTGGCTGATGAGCCAGTGGTGTCACAAGCTGTGATTGATCGTATCCGCAACGGCGGTGATCCAAAAGCATTCGTAGGTACTAGCAAAGAGAGCAGTTCACTGCACGCATACAACGAAAAAGCAGACTACAACGCATACCAGTTTGATTTCATTTTCAACGATGGTGCGATGTCGAAAAGCGGCAACCTAGGCCAATTTATTTACATCGATCCGGCGCGTGACTTTGTGGGTGTGATGTTCTCAACCAACCCATACCACTCAGGTTTTGGTGAGAATAAAGGCCCTGCACTAATGCGTTCGGCAGCAAAACTACTTGCTGACAAGTAATCTATTTATTACCTAACAGGATGTTCCAGGCTTCAAGGAGGAAGCAAACGACTTTCGAGAGATATAATGAAAAGTTTGCTCTATTAATCCCGTTGAGTTTAGGTCTAGCCCTTCCTGCACATGCCGATTCAGATTCCGAACGTGTTATCGATCCTGCTGATGTCACTAAAGTTTATACTCAAGCTGCATTGATGCTGAATGGTAGTTCAGATATCCAATTTCAAGGGCAAGTTTCTGGCGGTTTAGAAAACGGTCAGCAGTTTGCCCTACTGGCCGAAGGGACGTTTGTCGATGAAAGCAACACAGCGCTTCGCGATCCAGACAAATTCGGTACAGAGTACAGCAACTCTAGAATTCAGTACTTCCACGTCTTTGAAACGGGGACGAAAGCTACGCCTAAAGTGGGTCTTTCATTAGATTATATTAATACGCGCAACAGTATTAAAAATGACTTATTGTCGGTTGGCGGTGTTGTTGCGATTAATCCAGCTTATACCGGTGGATTCCTGGTATTTCCAAGAGCAGGACTGATGACTGGTAGTATGGAGATCCCTGGCGTCACTTCATCTAAAGATGATTTAACGGGGTACTCGCTTGGTTTGATTACCGCGAAGCATCTCGGTGACTCTGGCGCTTATGTGTCTTTGGTTCCTGAGTGGCAAGATCTTTCTGGTGATGATATCGACATGCAAAACTTCTCATTTAAAACATCGTTAAATGTGCCGATGAACACTGCAAGAACTTGGTGGTTGAATACGCGCTATGACATTACCAAAGCGGATGTTGATGTGAAAGGTGTGTCAATGCCGAATGGTTGGCAAACCGAAGCTTGGGTTGGTGTGAGATACTACTTCTAGCGCTCTAGCCAGCTAATTTGGAAAGAACCTAAAAAAGCCAGTCAACGCGACTGGCTTTTGTCGTTAAGGTACCGCGTGAAGCGTTACTTATTTACTTATTTATTAGCAACGTTACCTAGCTTCAACCACGTATCGATAACCGTATCCGGGTTTAGTGAAACAGAGCTGATGCCTTGCTCCATTAACCACTCTGCTAGGTCGTCATGGTCAGATGGGCCTTGGCCACAAATACCCACGTATTTACCCGCTTTGGTTGCCGCATCGATCGCCATTTTCAGCATTGCTTTCACGGCTGGGTTACGCTCATCGAAGAGGTGTGCCACATCGCCTGAATCTCGGTCGAGGCCAAGTGTCAGTTGCGTCATGTCGTTTGAGCCGATAGAGAAGCCATCGAAGTACTTCAAGAACTCATCAGCCAAGATTGCGTTCGATGGTAGCTCACACATCATGATCACTTTCAGACCTTGGTCGCCACGGCGAAGGTCGAATTTAGCCAGAATGTCGATAACCGATGCCGCTTCGCTTGGAGTACGAACGAATGGGATCATGATTTCAACGTTCTTTAGTCCCATCTCGTTACGAACACGTTTGATCGCTTGAGTTTCTAGCTCGAAACAGTCTTCGAATACTGGTGAGATGTAACGAGATGCACCACGGAAGCCCAGCATTGGGTTCTCTTCATGTGGTTCAAATGTTTTGCCGCCTACAAGGTTGCTGTACTCATTCGACTTAAAGTCAGACATACGTACGATCACACGCTTAGGCCAGAATGCAGAAGCGATGGTCGCGATGCCCTCTGTTAATTTGCTTACGTAGAAATCGATAGGATCTTTGTAGCCACGAATACGTTCGTTGATTTCCGCTTTTAGCTCATCCGTTTGTGCATCGAAGTTAAGCAGCGCTTTAGGGTGAATACCGATCATCTTGTTGATGATGAATTCTAGACGAGCAAGGCCAACACCTTCGTTCGGGATTTGTGCAAAGTCGAAGGCACGATCTGGGTTACCCACGTTCATCATTACTTTAGTTGGTAGCATTGGTAGCTCATCAACCTCAGAACGTTTGATTTCAAAATCGAGTTCGCCGTTGTAAACGTAGCCTGTTTCGCCTTCTGAACATGACACTGTCACGGTATCGCCATCGTTTAGGCTGCTTGTTGCTGTACCACAACCAACAATCGCTGGGATACCAAGCTCGCGAGCAATGATCGCAGCGTGACAAGTACGGCCACCACGGTTAGTCACAATCGCAGACGCTTTCTTCATCACAGGTTCCCAGTCTGGGTCTGTCATGTCAGTTACCAGCACGTCGCCTTCTTGAACCAGTGACATTTGGTTTAGAGAATCAACTAAGCGAACAGGGCCAGAGCCGATACGCTGACCGATAGCGCGGCCTTCAACCAAGACATCCGCCTTATTGTTTAGCTCGTAACGCTCGATAACGTTTTGATCGCTTTGAGAACATACGGTTTCTGGGCGAGCCTGAACGATGTAAAGCTTGCCGTCGATGCCATCTTTCGCCCACTCAATGTCCATTGGACGTTGGTAGTGCTTCTCGATGATCATCGCTTGTTTTGCTAGCTCTTTGATCTCTTCATCGTTGAGTGAGAACTCGTTACGCTCTTGAGTGTCGGTGTCGATGATATCGACTTGCTTGCCGATTTCTTGATTGGTCGAGTAGATCATCTTGATCAACTTAGAACCAAACGTCTTTTTAACGATTGGGTAGTGACCCGCTTCTAACATTGGCTTGTGAACGTAGAACTCGTCTGGGTTCACTGCGCCCTGTACAACCATTTCACCCAAGCCCCAAGAAGAGGTGATGAATACCACTTGGTCGAAGCCAGACTCAGTATCAAGCGTGAACATCACACCTGAAGAGGCTTTGTCTGAGCGAACCATGCGCTGGATACCCGCAGACAATGAAATGCCACGGTGGTCAAAGCCTTGGTGTACACGGTAAGAGATAGCGCGGTCGTTAAACAGTGACGCGTAAACGTGCTTGGTTGCTTCGAGTACCGCGTCGATGCCTTTCACGTTAAGGAAGGTTTCTTGCTGGCCTGCGAATGAAGCATCTGGAAGGTCTTCTGCGGTTGCAGATGAACGCACAGCTACAGACAATTCTTCGTTGTCTTCGATTAGCTCGCGGTAGTTATCACGGATGTCTTGCTCTAGTGATTCTGGGAAGGGTGCGTCTAGAACCCATTGTCGAATCGTTGCACCTGTCTTACGCAGTGCGTCAACGTCTTCAACATCAAGTTCATCAAGTAGTTGGTGGATGCGCTCATCAAGACCTTTGTAGTCAAGAAAGTCGTTAAACGCATAAGAGGTGGTAGCAAAACCATTAGGTACAGAAACACCAGCATTGGACAGGTTAGAAACCATCTCGCCCAGTGAGGCGTTCTTACCGCCGACTTTGTCGACATCTTCCATGGATAGGCCATTGAACCATAGGGTATTATTTTGCATTTATTTCTCCAGAAACATAGCAAGCATTGTAGGGATTTAAAGGCAAACGATTACGTATCAGTTTAAAAAAATGTAAATTATTTTTTAAAGCTGTGGGGGACGTAATAGTCAGCAGGGTTTCGTTATATATATTATGGTTCCCATCCTACTCAAAATAATTTTAAACATTAAATAAAAAATGCAAATTGATATCCAAAGTCGTGATGTATTCTATGTTTCTGATGGAACGGCCATAACATGTGAGACTTTAGGGCATGTTGTTCTAGGTCAATTCCCTTTTAAAGCCAATGAAAAAACCTTTCCGTTTGTGGAAAGTGAGGACAAACTTTCTGATTTATTAAAAGAGATTGAAATTTCGTATCGTGATACCGGATTAGAACCGCTAGTGTTCTTTTCGATTGTGATACCTGATATCAAAACCAAATTGCTAGAAGCGCCCGCGCACTGTTATGACGTGTTAGAGAGCATCGTGCAGAAAGTACAGGATGACATTCAGATGGCGCCTGTTCCTAAGTTGCAGCGCTCACGCAGTGTAAACAAGGACTCGGTGAAGTATTTCGACCGTATTGCTGCGATTGAGTACACGCTCGCGCATGATGATGGCATCACGCTAAAAGGGCTGGAAGAAGCCGACATCATCTTGTTGGGTGTTTCTCGAAGTGGCAAAACACCAACAAGTTTGTATATGGCGATGCAGTTTGGCTTACGCGTAGCAAACTACCCATTTATCCACGATGACTTGGCACGCTTAAAGCTGTTGCCAGAGTTTGAGATTTACCGACATAAGCTGTTTGGTTTGACCATTGATGCAGAAAGGCTCACTGAAATTCGTGAGAACCGCTTAGCAGGCAGCGAATACGCCAGTGACTCACAATGTTTGTATGAATTGCAAACGGTAGAGGCGATGTTCCGTCGAGAAGCGATACCTTACATCAACACCTCTTCACTATCGGTTGAAGAAATTTCGACACGAATCTTGGAGCGAACAGGTTTGAGAAGGCGTCTGCTGTAAGACAAAGCCTTAGAGAAATAGAATGGCCAGATAAAAGAAAATCGAAGCTCGCAGTTTACACCTGAGAGCTTCGATTTTTTGTTTGTGCTCGTTGTAGTCGCTTGCGAGTCAGAGCTTGTTTTCTTAATCAGAGCTTGCTTTCTTAATCGAGATAGCTTTCTAGCGAAGTAAAGACAGCTTTAGCGTTTCACTTTTCTTTTCTAACCAGCGTTCAAGTGCTGGTGGCCATGTGATGCTTGGTTCTACGCAAAAGCCACGAAGCATCGAGAAATACACCGCTTGATCGACTAGAGGCAGTGATGACTCACCATTCTCTAGATCCAGTAAGAGTTCGGCATCTTTCAGTAATGGGTTAATCAGTTGAACGAACTGAGGCGTCTTTTCTAACAGTTCTTCAAAGTTAAAACCTTCGGTCTCTTTACTGGCACGCCAAGCTTCTTTGGCTCCAGAAGAGCGATATTCAGCCAAGTCGAGGTTCCACCAACGTGGGCGTCCAATCTGTTGAGTAAGAGGGAATGCGCGAGTTTGGAACACAGTCACTTGCTCAGATGGCACACGCTGCTCATCGCTTGATTTCAAGTCCATGAAGTACGCGATGATATCTAGGCTCTCTGCCATGATAGAGCCATCGTCTTTTTGTAAGACGGGCACCATCTTTTTACCGATCAGATCGATAAGGGTTTGGGCATCATCATAATCGACAGAAACAAGCTCAATGTTCAAGCCTAGCGATTGAGCAATGTAGGAGACTCTTGCACAGAAAGGGCAGTGGTCGTAAATGTAAAGCTTCATAGCTTCCCTCATTCGGGTCTTTCTTAGTATAAGATGATGCTAATGTACCAGAAACTTTCGCAGACAATAAGCCTTTGTTAACAAGAACTATTCACTGCGATTAAGTGCTCGGGGATATCAAGAGAACGATGGGAATAAGCACTTAGTGTAGAAACTCGTTGCCTAATTCTATTGTCAGTTGAGTGCGGTTTTATTGTAACGAGTAAGCGAATGAGAAAGCTAGTGGGTAAATTACAGGCATAAAAAAGGCTCTGGCTGCTTACTCTAATGCAGAAGAGTGAAGTCAGCCAAAGCCTCAATTTTGTTACCTTTAGTAGAGTGACTACTAAAAGGGCAGAGTGGTTAAACTATGCTTTTTTAAGATCTTGCGCTGGGTAAGTAAGCGTCATTGCGCCTTCTACCGTTGTAACGTGAACGTAGCCGCCACCAGCACTTAGGCCAGTTACTACCATTTCACCTAGTTCAACACCTTTTGTTGCTACAACGCGATCATCAACTGAAAACACTTTACACACCTTCAATAAATTAAATAAATACGATAGATATCGAACGCGGATTTAAACAGATGGGACCTCAATCAACTAATCCGGTTATTTGTCGTAAAGATTAAATTCAGTTATGTATAAATAATTATGTATTAAAAATCAGTTTGTTAACTTACGCTGTGACGTTATTTATCCGCTGGATACACTACACCAACTTGTTGGCGCATCTCTGTAATTAACTTCGCAACCGTTAAAGCGCGCAGTTGGGCCTGCGCTTGTGTTGCGTTGTCGCCAGCAATGCAGCTAGCAAAGGCCTGCGCTTCGTAACTCATGGAGTTTTCGCTTTGTGCTTGAGTAAGGTTTTCTACCGTGCCATCGCGGTAGCGGATCTTAACGTCAGTACATTCAGCGATGTGATCGATGATGATCGCCCCTAATTCACCTTGGATCTCGCTTGGCGCATAAGAGTCGCTGACTTTGGAGTGCGCAAGGGTCACATCAAACTCAGGGTATTGGAAGATCGCACAGCCATGAGCATCGACACCTGAATCAAGTAGCTTTGCAGAAGCCTGTGCGTTTTCAGGTTTGCCAAATAGCGCGACTGTCGCGGCAACACAGTAAAAGCCAATATCGACCAATGAGCCGTTAGAAAAAGCTGGGTTGAAGGTATTTGGGTTCTCGCCGTTTAGGTATTTTTGGTAGCGCGATGAATACTGGCAGTAGTTGATGTGTGCTTTATGTACCTTGCCAATCTTTTCTAACCCAAGTTGAACTTGCTTAAAGTTCGGTAGGAATTGAGATTTATACGCCTCAAACAGCACCACACCGTTTTTCTCAGCGACTTCGAACATGCGTGTTGCTTCATCAATATTTGATGCAACCGGCTTTTCACAGATAACATGCTTGCCGTGTTCCATCATGAAGATAGATTGCTCGCAATGCAGTGAGTTAGGGGAAGCGATGTACACGGCTTCTACAGTGTTGTCATTGGCCAATGCGTCGAGTGAGTCATACGTGGTTTCAACGTCAAATTCTTGGGCGAACTGTGCCGCGCTGTCTAGATTTCGAGAGTAAACCGCAGCAAGTTGCATCGATTGAGATTCGTGCGCAGCTTGAACAAACTTTTGTGTAATCCAATTGGTTCCAATTACAGCAAACTTAATCATATAGGTATCCAGTCGTTAGTATATTGATTCTGCAGAGATAGTAGCACTCAACGGCTGGCAATGTGCCTGAGATTTACGGAACAATTTCCCTAAACATAGTGCCTAATATTAATGTTCAGCCTTCACAGAGCGTCTGAGTTGACCAGTGTAACGGTGCACAACTAAGCCATTTTTGCTAAGGTGTTATTGAATTCAAACAAGGTGATGATATGCAAATCCGGACGGCCAAGGTAACTGATATTAACGCGATCTTAGCGCTCTCTGAGCAGATAAACCGTCAACATCATCTTGGTGCGCCTATGGTATTTGCACCAGCGTCACAAGGCTTGGCCGACAGTGAAGAGTATTGGTTAGGTTTGATGCTTGACCCACTTGGCGCTTTCTTGGTTGCAGTAGACGACAAGCAAGTCGTTGGCTTTTTAGCGGGTAAGGTAACGCAGAACAAAGGCGTCAGTTTTATTCAGCCGCACAAGGTGGCAAGGGTCAATACGATTGTGGTGAACGATCAGGTTCAGAGCAAAGGTGCTGGTCGAGCGTTAATGAAGTCTTTTAATCAATGGGCGCAGGCGAGAGGAGCGATAGAACTTAGGTTGGAGGTAATGGAGTTTAACCAACAAGCTCAGGGTTTCTATGAGTCGTTAGGAATGGAAACTCAGTCACGAACCATGTCCATGCGTTTTGAGGAGATCTAAAGGTGCGTCTGTTTCTGCCTTTATCACTGTGTTTACTGTTTGTGGCTTCGAACGCGAATGCTGAGCAAGTCGTGGTCGAGAAAATAGTCTCTGACGCGACCGCTATCGAAACCATCGTATTCGAGTCTGCACCGGCTCATTCTCAACGTGTCTCAACGTCTTCATCTAACTCAACCTCTTCCACGAGCTCAAACTCCGAGCATGTGATTATTGTGGATGATGTTCTTAACAGTAGCCCTGATGAAAAGGTAGCTCAGCTTTCTCAAGGGTCATCGAAACGTCCACCTCAAAGTTCCTCTCGACAGTTTTACAACGTACCGGATAGCGCATCTGAGATAGATTCGCTGTCGCAAGTGGTTACGTTAGTTAAAGTCGATAAATCGAAACGTAGGATGTATCTGCTAAAAGGTGAAGAGGTGATTCAGGAGTTTCGTATTGCGCTAGGCAAACAACCGAAAGGGCATAAACGCTTTGAAGGGGACAACCGAACGCCGGAAGGGGAATACCAGCTCGATTATGTGATGGAAGAGTCGGACTTTTATCGCTCAGTACATATTAACTATCCGCAACCTTCGGATATGCAATGGGCAGAGCAAAATGATGTAGATCCTGGAGGAAACATCAAAATCCATGGCATCAAAAACGGCGAGCGTCGTTCGCCGAGCTTTATTCAAAGTTTTGATTGGACGGATGGCTGTATCGCGTTAACCAATCAAGATATGGATGAGTTTCTCCAACTTGTAAAAATGGGTACCCCTATCCATATCGAATGGTAGTCATTGGTACCCAGTTTTCTTAATCACTTTCCGCAGTCAATTAGCGCAATCAATTCGCGAAACCAATTCGTAAAAGCAACGTCCAAACTTAACCGCTAAAGCCAGTTACAGTATGACTCGACCTGCACTGAATATTGTAATCACAATCAGCAATGCAATGGTGACTGGCTTGAACTTCGCTCCACCAAATCTCTCGAACAGTTTAGAACCCACATAACCGCCAAGCATGCTGCTTGGTAGAAGCGCGAGAGTCAGCCAAACTACATCGCGGTCGACTAACCCAGCGATAGATGCCGAAACAAACGCAGTGGAATCAGCCAATACAAAGAAGGCTATCAGGCCTGCTCTGGCAATGTGCGGAGCGACTGGGCTTGCTAATGCATGAGTGCCAATTGGAGGCCCTGACATCGAAGCCGCGCCGTTCATTACACCCGCAAGGCTGCCTAGAATATAGGGAGTAAATCTAGGTTCGCTTTTGTACTGGAAACCTTTGTAGATCATAAGTGCAGACGCAAAAATGAAGGCACTGATGATCAAGATGATCGTGTCTTGGCTAACGGATTTAAGCAGAAGTAAGCCGACTGGTGTGAAGGCAAAACAAGGGATAAATACCTTTAAAACCCAGCGCCAGTTAACATGCTTTCGAACTTTAGGCAGTAATTGAACATTGCCTAGGAGATCGATCAACATGAAGACAGGAACCAGTTCGATAACAGGCTCGAATAACGCACTTAATGGCAATGCCACTAAGGTGAAACCGAAACCTGAGAAGCCACGAACAATAGCGGCGAAAATGAAGATTGCACCCAAAATTGGGAAGGTTGGACTAAAAATGAGATCCATAAATTAAGTAACCAATGAAGCTGTCTAAATAGAGCGAGCTAATGAAACCAAGTGAGTAGCGGAATGTACTCCTACTCACTTGTGTTTGCTACCTAATTTTAAGGTTTCCCGAGAGTTAATTTTAAAGTATCTCGGGGTTGTTTTTGCAGTATTCGCTTGGTCAATCTATAGAGGTGAATTGATTCGGAAAATCAGTAAATACAGCATCTACTTTTGAGATGAATTTGAAGTGAGACGGATCGTTTACTGTGTAGCACCATGTTTGAATCTTTGCTTCGGCAAGCGTATCAAGATCATCCTGATTGACGTTTTCGTAATTCATATGACAACTGAACGCTTTCACCTGATCAATAAGCAAAAGATCGTCTTGAGAGAGCTGCTCTGTGATCACGCCAACGCGGTATCTTGGTAAGTGGTGAGCCATTTCTGCAACAACTTCATGGCTGAAACTTGAAAGCAGCACTCTGTCCGTGTCTATGTTTGAGCGGATCAGCTCACTGTGTAGAAGATCAACCACATGAGGGGCTTGGTGTCGGCTATCGACTTTTATCTCTAGGTTAACGTTGAGGTTATGTTCTTCAACAAGTTCAAGTAACTCGCTAAGTGTGAGTATTCTTTCTCCTTCGAACTGTTCTGACTTCCAGCTACCAAAATCAAGCTGACGCAGCTCTGCCAATGTGTGTTCATCAACACGGCCCTTGCCATCACTACAGCGCTCGAGAGTGTGGTCGTGGCAAACGACAAGCTCATCATCCTGAGTTTGCTGAATATCGACTTCAATCCATTTCAAGCCAAGTTTAGCGGCTTGTTCAATACTTGCTTTGGTGTTTTCTGGGTGAGTACCCGCTACACCACGGTGACCTACGATGATAGATGACATAATTAATCCTTCTTGAATGCGCATCGTAAATATTTATTAAATATCAGTTTTCCCGAATACGCCAGAGTAATTGCTGGGCAAGAGTCTCTACACAGGATTCGGCTCATAAAAGTGATATTTTCCTCTTAGTACTTTCCTAGCAGTACTAAGAGGAAAAGCCTCTCGAGTGGAGAGGCTTTGGATGAGATGAGGCTTTGACCCGAACCTCGCTTTAGTGTGCGATATCGAGTTGGTTGTCTTTCACGCCGTTGATACGGAACCAACCTGCGATACTGAATCGTTCTGTGTTGGTTGGCAGAACTTCGTGTGGGAACTGCTCAGATAAGAACACAAATAAGCGGCCTGACTTTGGTGGAATGGTCGTGATGTGGTTGTCTTTTAGGTCGTAAACCACAAGTTCACCAGCGTCTTCTTCTGTCCACTCATCATTCATATAGAACACAGTGGTTAGGCGGCGGTTTTCATTGCCTTTGAAACAGTCTAAGTGCTTCTGGTAGAAGTCGCCTTTTTCGTATTTAGCAAAGTGCGCTTCGTACTCGAACAGACCCAAAAAGAACGCTTGGTTTGCCGCTAAACGAATTTGTTCCATTTTGTCTAGGAACAGAGATGCTGGCTGACCCATATCGCGGCGCACCCATTGAATCTTGTCACTACGAATGGTCGACTCTCGCGTTACTTCATCGTTACGGCCAATCCTAGCCTTTTTCCAGTTCTCTGGAATGCAATCCCTCAATGCCACCACTTCTTCTTGAGTTAAGAAGTCATCCCAAACGAAATAACCTTGGGTAGAAAGAGCATCGATTAATTGGTTCATGTATAGCACTCAGACAATAAATTAGAGGCGCATATATAGTCCTAATAACTTAGGTCAACAAATCACGTATTTTGTCGTCACGATAAAAGAGCGGAAGAGCATGGTACTTTGATGTGATTTTATAGTTAACAAATTTGTTACAAATAAATATGAGTTTGCTATGGTGTAGGTCTGACCAGTTGAATTATCACAAGGAGTGGGTTTGCAGCTGCATACCATTAAAGGTTACATCCAAGACATGTACTTGGTGGAGTATCCGGACAAATTACTGTTGCTCGATGGCGCATGTCGAGCCGATATTCCGCATTTGAAGGCTTTTATTGAAACCGAACTTATGCGTGATTTTTCTGATCTCCACACGGTTGTGGTGACACACATGCATCCTGACCATGCAGGGGCAGCGCACAAGCTCAGAAAGCTCACGAGCTGTAACTTGGTGGCAGCAAACCGAGACAAAGATTGGTATCACGGCATCGATGGCATTTTGATGCACCTGACCGACTTAGCGCTTGCTAGGTGGATGGCGAACCGCTTAGGCAAGCCTAAAGCAAACCTATGGTATTCAAGAAAGTTAAAGCCGGACTACAAGCTGTCTGATGGGGATAGTATTCCAGGGTTTGATGATTGGTTGGTTCTTGAAACACCGGGCCATACCGACCGTGATCTCTCGGTCTATTGCCCATCACACAGCGTGGCTTATGTTGCCGATTTAATGGTCGAGGTTAAGAAGAAGCTGATTCCGCCGTTTCCTATCTTTCACCCTAATAAGTATCGAGCGTCTGTATCGCGCATTTATGACATGCAGCTCGATACCTTGCTGGTGGCGCATGGTGGGCAAGTCGATTTCAGTCAGAAGGCTTTTGAACACCTGCTGATGAGTGCCCCAAGAAGGCCTGTTACACATTGGCGAGTGACGAAAATCAAAACCAAGAAATTACTTTTATCGATTGGGCGATTTGGTTTTCAATCTCATGGTAAATCGAAGAAATAGATCAGAAGTCTGAATGCAAATTCGTGTATTCAGAGCTGAAAGTAGAAATAGAAAAATAGATAGCAATAAGGCCAGTCATGAGACTGGCCTTATATCGTTGTGAGTAGCTTTAGTTATAACCTGTGGAGCGGTTACGATGACTCGGATTAGTGAGTCAGCAGGAATTCACCCGCAGGGTCAACAATCACTTTGTCACTCATGCCTTGACGTCCAAGCAACATCATGTAAGTCATGTCTTGACGGTTGCTTAGCGTGATATCGATCGGCCATTGTTGGCCACCGATTCTTAGCATGGTTTCAATCACGCAACGGTGTTCAACTTCGCCGTTAGATGATTTAATTTTCTTACTTGTTTTCAGTTTCGCCTTGCAGCGCACCGTCTCTTCTAGGTGATAAACGTCTGGGTGAAGGTCGAACTCTACGAATTTCTCACCATTTGATTTAACACATAGTAGATTGTCTACGTGTAGAGAAGAGGTTTTAGCCCCTGTATCAACACGTGTATGTAGTCCAGTTATCCCTAACTCTGGTAAGCAAAGTGCTTCGGTATTCCCTATGATCATTTTATTGTTCATTTTCTTTCCAATCATGAGTTATCGGTATTCAATCAGCCCTTGCCACGAGTACGGTTAGCGTTTGGTTTTGCATTCTTCTCGATGAATTCGAAAATCATGTCTGCTACATCTTTACCCGTTGCTTTCTCGATGCCTTCTAGGCCTGGAGAAGAGTTTACTTCCATTACTACTGGGCCGTTCTTAGATTGTAGGATATCTACACCACATAGGTTTAATCCCATGATTTTCGCTGCATTGATTGCTGTTGCGCGCTCTTCTTTGGTTAGTTTAACCAGCTGAGCAGTGCCGCCACGGTGCAGGTTAGAGCGGAATTCACCTTCACCAGCTTGACGCTTCATTGCAGCAATTACTTTGTTGCCAACAACAAAACAACGGATGTCTGCGCCATTTGCTTCTTCAATGAACTCTTGAACCAAGATGTTCGCTTTTAGGCCCATGAACGCTTCGATAACGCTTTCTGCTGCTTTGTTTGTTTCTGCTAGTACAACGCCGATACCTTGAGTGCCTTCAAGAAGCTTGATCACAAGTGGCGCGCCGCCTACGTTTTTGATCAGGTCTTGAATCTTGTCTGGGCGGCTAGCGAAACCTGTTTTTGGTAAGCCAATACCTTTACGAGACAACAGTTGTAGTGAGCGCAGTTTGTCGCGAGAGCGACTGATTGCTACTGACTCATTGATACAAAAAGTGCCCATCATTTCAAATTGGCGAACAACCGCAGTTCCGTAAAAGGTAATGGAAGCGCCAATACGTGGAATAACAGCATCGTATTGAGGTAGCTCTTCACCCATGTAGCGAATCTTCGGATTGTTACTCGCGATATCTATATCACAGTGCAACGTGTCGATAACATCGACCTGATGACCACGTGCTTCTCCAGCCTGCTTTAGACGAGCGGTAGAGTATAGATTTTCGTTGCGAGAAAGAATTGCGATACGCATGGCGTTTCCTTAGTTAATACCTGATTGGTAACTGCAAATAAATTAGTTGTTAGCTGAGCTTTCAGTTTTTTCTGAGGCTCCTTGCTTGCTTCGGGGCGAACCTTAAGGTTTTTCGTTCAACTAAGAAAACGAATTAAATTTGTCGAGTCGACAACGGAAATTTATCGATTGTGTGAGCTATTGGTACAGCAGGCTTGAGAGGGGAATTGGAATGGAAAAGCGAGTTGAGACCTAACTCATATTGGGGGTAGGAGCATATTAGGTTGTACCCAACTCGCGTTTACTCGGTGCTAAAAAGTGTACTAATAACGCCAGTTACATAGATCTAAAAGTGTTCGTAGTGCTTCTCTTTCGAGCTTACTGCAGGTGCTTTTTAGCTTGTTAAGATAGTATTTTCTCATGGTCATTACTCTCTCTGGTTAGGCTTTATTTACAACCTATGGTTTGTTGCTGACCCGTTCATTATGGATAATTAAGAGGAACTAAAAAACAGATGGTATTTTTATTGGTTGTTCCTGTTTTGGTCGCATTACACTACTTTTTGATGAATGTGTTTTATAATGAGCTTAATTAGGAAGAGCTATCTTTAAAAGGTTCACTATTTGTCTGATCTAAACATGATGCGTTACTACACGCGGCTAGAATCGTTCGAGCCAAACATTTCTCATTCAGTCACCCTAGCCGAAGTAGCGGATATGCTGTTTACAAGCTTGCGTCACGCTCGAACCTTACTTGGTAAGATGCATCAAGCTGAATGGGTGGTGTGGGAGCCAAAAGTTGGCAGGAATCAACGCTCTAACTTAACACTGCGTTTTAGCAATTCAGAGTTGGCGCAGCATGTTGCCAGTAAATTGATAGAGCAGGGCAAATACGAAAAAGCACTCTCTATTTTGGAAGATGACCGCGCTGTGTTTGGTTCTTTACTGCAAGAAACTTCCGGCGCGACCATGCGTGAAGGGCTGCTGCACGTTCAATTAACCTATAAGCGTAAGTTTGAGGATTTGTTTCCGCACCATATACACCGCAGTAGCGAACGATTTTTGATAAGACAGGTTTTTAGCTGCCTAGTGACGTGTAATGGTAAAGGTGAGTTAAAGCCTGAATTAGCTCACCATTGGGAATATGACACAGAGCAACTGGTTTGGACTTTCTATCTGCGCCCCGGTCTGACTTTTCATGATGGTCAGCCAGTAGATGCCAAGCAGCTGGTTGCTTTGTTTACTGCTCTACAAGCTCTGCCTTTCTATCAAGCTGAGTTAGATCATGTCGCTTCCATCTACAGTGAGCAGCCATTAAGGATCAGTTTTA
Organism: Vibrio sp. 10N.222.51.C5; assembly: GCF_041474575.1. Classification (NCBI taxonomy): domain Bacteria; kingdom Pseudomonadati; phylum Pseudomonadota; class Gammaproteobacteria; order Vibrionales; family Vibrionaceae; genus Vibrio; species Vibrio sp. 10N.222.51.C5. The sequence continues at coordinate 20,358 of NZ_JBFRUJ010000023.1, read as the reverse complement.
AATTAACCCAAGCGGACACAGGTTTTGCGGGGTTGCTTGCTGGTGTTAAGTATTCGATTCAACCCGCCGAGCAAGTGATGCGTGAACCATTACCATTGAGCTCAATGTCTCATGCTGTGATCGGTACTGGCCCTTTCAGAGTGGTTGAAACCAATAGTGAGCGCATCAAGCTCTCGGCATTCGAACACTTTTACGGGTGTCGCTCTTTAACCGATGAAGTGACTATTTGGCAGTTTGAAGAGTCGATGACAGGTAGTGCTCGATTCGATGATAGCCAGATGCAGGTGTCACCTTATGAAGACTCCGCCTGTTTTCACCAATTAGGGAAAAGCGACACTGAGCTAGTCTCGGCTGAAACTGACGGGCTTCGTAGTCGAATCGAAGATGGTTGTTTGTTTGTTCTGTTCAATCAAAACTCAGCAGTGAATCCGTTAAGCGACGAGCAACGTAAGTACCTATCAGCCCTTGCAAACCCTCAGGCTATTTTGGCGCAACTGGAGCAAAACCAAGGATTATTCAGTGTCTCTTTGGCTCAGAACATATTGCCAAGTTGGCAGAAGCTGTATCGAACGCCTTCCAGAGAGAGCGAGTTGCCTAAGAAATTGAGCATTGCGGTATATAACTACTATGCCCTTTATCGGTGTGCCATTTCCGTGTCGGACATCCTTAAACGACATGGAGTGGAAGTTGAAGTGAACACCTATAGCTTTCGAGAGTTGGCGCTGCTTTCTCAGCGGGGCGATTTAAAAGAAGATTTGGTATTGTGTAACCTGAATCTCGATGATAATGCGCCATCTTCGCTGTTCTCGTGGTTGATGAATGACCCTGTATTGCATTCCGCGCTCGGAGAGATGAACAGTGATTGGCTTAAACAGCGCTTAGATCATCACAAAGCCTCAGTTGAACTGCCGAATTACTTGGCAGAGTTGGAGCCTGTTGCATCGACGTTGATTTCTGATTATTGGCTAGTGCCTATGTTCCATCACCTACAAACCGTGCGTTTTCAAGGCATTTTGAAAAACGTGGCCATTACCAACTGGGGATGGCCAGATTTCAAGAATGTATGGTCTGCTGATTAACCTTTCTTACTAGCTAAATAACTAAGTTAACTCGTTGCCAAAATTGGTTTTGACACGCTTACGTCTAGATAAATTAAAAATTACACTCGGTGGTTTACTTTTTGGTTTTGGCATATAAACTAGTCGGTGTAGTTTATGTGTTGGGTCTATCCCAACGGTTAAAGAGATACCAATGAAAAAATATCTATTACCGATTTTAGGAGTACTTGCCGTGGTCGCTATCGTAAGCACAGGTTCACAATCAAACGACAATCTAGATAAGCTTCCAAAGAAGTTTGCTAACAGTGAGTTGGAATACAAATCGGGTATGTCTGATATTTTTTCAATCTTGAAAGCGTATGTAACCGTGGAAAGAAATGAGCCAGTGCCACGTGCTGCATTGCCTTTGATTCCGATGACAGCCGAGCAATTGATCGAAGAGACAGAAGACGTTGCGTACCGCTTAGGTCACTCAAGTGTGATGATGAAGCTAGATGGCAAGCTAGTGATGACTGACCCTGTGTTCAGTGATCGAGCATCACCAGTGCAATGGATGGGACCAAAGCGTTTTCATCCGACACCAATCACACTGCAAGACCTACCCGATATTGATGTGGTGGTGATCAGCCATGATCACTACGACCATTTAGACAAAGGTGCCGTGAAGGTATTAGCCGACAAAGTAGGGACGTTCTTAGTGCCATTAAGAGTGGGCGCACTGTTGGAAAAGTGGGGCGTGGATAAAGAGAAGATCATCGAATTGAACTGGTGGGAATCGGCAACGGCCTCAGACATTGAGTTCACGTTGACACCGACACAGCATTTCTCTGGTCGTGGCTTGCTTGATCGTGACCAAACACTTTGGGGCAGTTGGGTTATTAACGCTTCAGACAAGAAAGTCTTCTTTAGCGGTGATTCTGGTTACTTCAATGGCTTTAAAGAGATTGGCGACCGTTTTGGGCCGTTTGATTTAACCATGGTTGAAACGGGTGCGTATAACTCACTTTGGGCGGATATTCATATGTTCCCAGAACAGAGTGTTCAGGCACACATTGATCTGCAAGGTAAGGTGATGATGCCAATCCACAACAGTACCTTCGACCTTTCTATGCATGATTGGCAAGACCCAATGGAACAAGCACTGGCGATAAGCAAAGAGCGAGATGTACAAATGGTAAGCCCGGTGATGGGTGAACGTTTGGTGATCTCAGAGCCTGTACCTGTTCAGGCATGGTGGAAACTAGCATCGAATTAGAGCTGTCATCCAAATAGACATAGCTAAACCACTAAGCTGTACAACCCAACTTATACACGAAACGCCACCGATCTTACGATTCGGTGGCGTTTTTTCGTTTTATTTTTAAGATCAGCTTTCTAAGTTCTGCGCCATTTTCTTCGCAATTTTTCTGAATTGTTCTAACTCGTCTTCGGCCATGCCTTTGGTCATTCTCTTCAGCATGTCTCGATCGATATCCGAGACCTTACTCATGATCTCTTGACCCTTATCAGTCAGAACCAATAACTGGCTGCGCTTGTCTTCCGGGTTCGGAGACTTCTTCACAAGTTCCTGATTGATCAAGGCATTAATGAGCCGAGTGACCTGTGCTTTATCACGATCTAGGAAGTGTGCGATATCGATAGCGGTACATGGAGACTTCTTAGTAATGATCTTCATGACACGAATGTTCATAGGTGCGATCTCTGAGTCTAAGCTCTCAATCTGTTCGCTCATTTGACGTTTCAAAGAGTGCACTAGACGAAAGATTGATTCTAGCGATGTGTTATCAGACATAAACTATCCTTAGAAATATAGTTGACATTATCAACTACTGTATTTATAGTTGACATTATCAACTTAATTGTTCGTAAATTCAAGACAGGAAATAGATATGACGATTCAAGCAACTCTAACGCCAACTCTTCCTGAGCAAAAAGGCACACCGGTTTTATACAAAGTTTTGGTCATGATGAGCTTAATGCTGACGATTGGCGGCAGTTTAACGGCTGTGATGACTTACATGAATGTCGGATTCGGCGAGGAATTTATTGGCAACTGGCTTTCTTCGTTAGCCCTTGTTGTCGTGATCATGATGCCAATGGGCACGGTGATGATGGCTTTAGTCACCAAAGCCGTTGCTAGAGTGTTCACAACTTATAGCGAGAAAGTTCGCAACCTGATCGTAGGACTGATCATGGCATTCATAATGGAGTCCATGATGGCATTTGTAACAGCGGCAAATAACATTGGATTTTCGGATACATCGGCGTTTACCAGTGGATGGTTTAATGGATTTATTGCCGCACTTCCCATTGGCCTTGCGATCATGGTCGTGATGTCGATGACGGTTAAACCTAAGCTCGAACGATTCATGAAGAGCTAACCAAAACACTTTTTAAGCATTTTAGGAGATCCACATGAAAGCATTCACAGGCAAACACAATAACTACCGTATCACTATCGAAGAAGTGAATATCAAAGAAGATCGTGAACTGCAAACCATGCAGTTTGAAATTGAAGATAGAGAAAATATGTTCGCGATTGTTGAGAAGATCAAACAAGACAGCGGCTTAGACGAGCAATCAGCAGCGCGACTAGGAGTGAGTATTCGCTTACTCGGCCCATTGATGATGCAAGATAGAAAGCATCCTCTGTTTGTTAATTTTATGCCTCACTTCAGAGACTTCATGCAAAACCTTAAGAAGACCTTGAAAGGGCAGTAAAGCCTAATCATCAGTAACACATCGAAAAGCCAGTAACGAACTTACTGGCTTTTGTTGTCTTTAAATCAAAATAATTTCAGTTGTTTGCGTCTAGAATATGCGAAAATTGATGGCTGAATTTTCGGTGTAGCACCGTTGTTGAATTGTCTATTCAAGCTTTAAGAAATCCGATATTATACTGGTCATAAAACTAAAGGTGATATTATATGACAAATGTATTTAAGCAAGCAGCTGAAGAACTGTTGAGTCGTCGCGTTGCTGGCACCAAAGCACCAAGATTGGACGAACAGTACCGTCCGAATAACTTGGAAGATGCGCTAAAGATCCAATCTTCAATGATCGATTTGAAAAGCGATAAAGTCGGCGGTTGGAAGTGCTTACTTCCTCTGGCTGAAGACAAGTTTGTTGTTGCGCCAATCTTCTCGGGCAGCGTTCAACAAGGCGAAGTTTGTGAACTGTTTGCAGACAACGATGTAGTGCGTGTTGAGCCTGAAATTGCATTTACTCTTGCTAAGAGTCTGCCTGCAAACCAAGAAGGCTACAGCGAAGAGCAAATCAACGAAGCGATTGGTTCTTGTCACATGGCACTTGAGTTAATGCAGTCTCGTTTTGCGGATGACAGCGGCGCTGAGTTCTATGAAAAACTGGCCGATGGCCTAGTAAACCAAGGTCTATTCATTGGCCCTGAGATTGATCGCGAAAAAGCGTTCACTTCTGCAGAGATCAGTATTGAAGTGACTCAAGGCGAGCAAGTTCAAGCATTCGACGGTAAGCACCCGAATACACTGCCACCAAGCCCAATTTACTGGCTGATTAACTACATGACGCGTCGTGGTGTCGATTTCCAAGCGGGTGAAGCTATTATCACGGGCTCTTACTGCGGTATCGTGGAAATGGAATTCGATAAACCAACGACCTTCCACTACGAAGGCATTGGTGAATACCAAGTAACGTTCAAGCAGAAACGCTAACTTCTAGCGGCGCACTATCTGTTATCGAAAGGCTGTTTACTGATGAGTAAATAGCCTTTTTTATTACGTGATGTTCAATAGGGTTCTTATTACTTTGCATTAAATTAGGCGTTTAGACGTCTAGACGTTGACAAGTTCTAAGTGTGACATTAGTCTGCTCACCTTCCTGTTCTATTGTGTTGTCGTTCCATGTCCAATTCAAAAAATTCTAACGCGGTAATTGCCCCTTCTGCAGTGGCGCTTATCCCTCTGATCGTTTTCCTTGCGCTGTTTATTGGCGTGGGTACATACCTGTCGCTACAAGGCGTCGATTTTGCTTTCTATCAACTTCCAGCTCCGATTGCGGCTCTTCCTGCCGTGATGTTAGCGCTGCTATTGAGCAAAGATAAATTGAACCGTGCGATCGAGCAGTTCTTGGGTGGTGTGGGTCACAAAGACATTATTGCAATGTGTATGATCTACCTATTGGCGGGTGCTTTTGCTGCTGTGGCTAAAGCTTCTGGTGGCGTGGACGCGACGGTAAACCTTGGTCTATCTGCTATCCCAACGAGCATGATCCTGCCGGGCATCTTCCTTATTTCGGCGTTCATTGCGACCGCAATGGGCACATCTATGGGTACTATCGCTGCGGTTGCTCCTGTTGCACTCGGCATTGCTGACTCAGCTGGTATGAGTATTCCTCTAACCGCTGGCGTAGTGCTAAGTGGCGCTATGTTTGGTGATAACCTTTCAATCATCTCTGATACCACGATTGCCGCGACTCGCTCGCAAGGCTGTGAGATGAGAGATAAGTTTAAAGAGAACATCCGTATTGCACTTCCTGCTGCACTTATCGCGATTGTTATCTTTGCTTTCAACAGCACAGCAACTCAAGTTCCTGAAACAGGCCCAATTGAATGGCTGAAAGTCCTTCCGTACATCACTATCCTAATCCTTGCGGTATCGGGCATGAATGTGTTCGTTGTGTTGACGATTGGTATCTTGCTAGCGGGTGGAGTGAGCCTAGGTTCTATTGAGAACTACGGTATGACGGATTACGCTCAAGATATCTACGCAGGCTTTGGCAACATGCAAGAGATCTTCTTACTGTCGATGCTGATTGGTGGTTTGAGTGAGCTGATGCGTCGCCAAGGTGGATTAGCATTTCTGACTAACTTAGTGAGCGGTTTGATTCGTGCATTTGGTTCTTCTCACTCTAAGCAAGCGAATGGCCGCGCAAGTGAGCTAGGCATTGCAGGCTTGGTATCAATGGTGAACCTATGTACGGCAAACAACACCGCAGCAATCATTGTTTCTGGTAGTGTGGCTCGCCAATTAGCTGAAGAGAACGATGTATCTCCACGCCGCTCTGCAAGCTTATTGGATATCTTCTCGTGTGTGATTCAAGGCGTACTGCCTTACGGTGCTCAGGTATTGCTATTAGGCTCTGTGTTTAACCTATCGCCGCTAGAGATCGTGTCTAACTCTTACTACTGTTTCGCGCTTGCAATCGTGGCTGTAGTCGCTGTGTTTATTAAACACCCAGCGCGTAAAGTGGCTCAAGCATAGTAGTCATTGTCCAAACTGAGTGATCACTGGCTCTAATAAGAAGGCTCCTTAATAGGAGCTTTTTTGTGCGTGAAACTCATGGCTTGAAAATTCAATGTACGTCTTCAAATACAAGAAAACCGCCTATGTAGACGGTTTCTAATTTCGTTATAGCGGTTTTCAAGTTTATTGTAGTGTGAATGACAATTAGGCTTGAGAGCTTTAATTCAGCTTATTAGTCACGAACTCTTTGTTTCTGACCATTAGCCACATCAGGCCGCCTAGCGTACCGATGGATAATTGAATAAAGCCTAGGTTTTCAATCAGTGACTCTGGGCGTATTGAAACTAATACCATACCAAGCGAACCACAAATCATGCTGAAGAACTGAATCAGTGCGACGGCAGAGCCCGTGTCATGATCTTGTTGATTCAACATTAAGTTGGTGCCCGGTACTCGCATGATGATCGCCATTAATGTTGCTGGAGCAGCGATGAACATAAAGAACCAAGGGGACAGGTCGCCAATGGTTAGGGTGAAGATGCCCGCAAGCGCCAATAAAGCAAAACATCCTGAGATGACCTTTTGAACCGGCATTCGGTAGGACAACTTCATGTAGATTGTTGGACCAAATGAGGCGCACAATGCATTGAATGCGAATGCGTAACTAAACTGTTGTTCGGTCAATCCAAAGTGATCGATGTAGATATAAGAACCCGCCGCAAGAAAGCCCATCAACGCCATCGGTATGATAGAGAAAATGACCAGCAGCTTGACGAACGAGCGGTTTTTCATGACCACGCCCATTCTTCCCCATGATCGGAATATAGAACCTTGGTATTTGTTTTCGAGTGTTTCTCGGTAGCAGCAAGCTAATACTGACGCAAATGCACCAAAAATGGCGAGCGTGACAAACATCATTCGCCAAGAAGCAATTTTCAGTAGAAAGGCACCAAATACAGGCGCAACCATTGGCGCGATGATCACCAGTGACATGATAGTCGCCATGATCTTTTCACGTTCTCGGCCGTCATAAAGATCTTTGACAATGGCGGTAGCGATAACGGTGATAGCACTGCCAGCAAAGGCTTGGAATACACGAGCACTAATCAACTGTTCGATGCTATTGGTCATCGCGCACAATATGCTCGCGACCATATAGCTCGCTAATCCAATTAATAGGATCGGCTTACGACCAAATTTTTCGCTGAGCGGCCCCCAGAACAAAAGACCGATGGCGTAAGTAACGAAGTAGCTGCTCAGGGTTAGGTTGACCATTGATCGGTCAGTATTAAACACCTCGACCATCTGCGGAAGCGCAGGTAAGTAAAGGTCGATGGTCAATGGAGGGAAAGCACTTATTATGACGAGAAAAAATAGCATACCGGTCTTTCCCAGTACTGGTTGTGGTCTCTTCAAGGTGGCTCCCGTTGTCCAAAATAGGTTTTTAATTGGTGTGATAGTATCTTTAGGTTTTGTATGATTAGTTATCTCAAAGCTCTAAAATCAGCAAGGATTTGTGACCTCTAAATGTTTAACATCGAGTTGAAAGGTTCAAGCCAGCAAGTACCTATGCTGGCTTGAGGGTATACTTAGAACTTAAATTTAGCAATCTGAGTGGAGAGGACAGTAGTTTGCGTCAAGATATCATTGGATACGTTTGCCAAATCGTCATTCACGTTAACTAGTTCTTTTGCACTACTATCAAGAGACTGCATGTCATTTGCGACTTTTGAACTAACGTTTGACTGCTCTTCGCAGGCGGATGCAACAGAATCTACCATGCCATTGATGGACGTTACGGAAGAGATAATGCTCGATAGTGCTTGCTGTATTTCATCTGCGCTGGTTTTTGTTTGCTCCACTAAAGCTTTCGAGCTCTGTGTTGCAACAAATGACTCGTTTGCTTCTTTTTGTAGGCGTTCAATAATAGATTCAATTTCATTGGTTGAATCATGGGTTTTAGACGCTAATGAGCGCACTTCATCCGCAACAACCGCAAAACCACGGCCAGACTCACCGGCCCGTGCCGCTTCAATAGCTGCATTCAATGCCAATAAATTAGTTTGTTCCGCAATCGCTTTGATGACTACAATCACTCGACCTATATCATCACTGCTTACTTTTAGTGAATTCGCACATTCCGCTGCACTTTCCAGACTTACGACCAAGTCATCAATATTACGTTCATTGATATCGATTGTGTGACCACTTTGCTGACAAAGCTCGAGTGCATCATTTGATTGATACAGCGTATTTTCCGTATGAACAGCAATTTCTTTGGTTGCTAAATCAAATTGCTCAATGCTGTGCAAACTTTCTTGAGTTAACAAAGATTGTCGTTGGCTTTGTTGGTTCATTTCATCACGTAGTTGCGATATACCGTGGCCACTCTTATCCAACAGTTTGGTCGTGTTCGATGTTTCGAGAATGATAGATTGAATAGTAGCAACGAATTGGTTGAATGCTTTCGCAAGTGATGTGACTTCATCATTGCCTACTTCCGCAACACGTGAAGTGAGGTCTCCTCCACCAGAAGCAATTTCATTCATTGAATCAGCCATGTTTTTGATGGGCCTGACGACTTTTCTATCGAGGACTATGGAAATCAGAATCAGGCTAGCAATAAATATGCAAAGCAAAATACTAATCGCAAGTTGCATAGAGTTCATTAAATTAGCATTCGTCACATCATGGTTAAAACCAACATTAACTTTACCGATAGGCAATGAATCCCATGAAATAGCCATCGATGAGGATTCATCAATGTCACGTGGATTAACACTACCTAATATGTTGTTATTTTGATCGAGCACTTGAATGTTTGCGATTACGTCATTATTTGAATACGCTTCAATGATATTAAGTATCAGTGTCTTATCGTATGCATAAACAGGTTCTTGCAATATCACACTTAATTCAGAGGTTATACGCTGGATTTCTTGTGAAGATTTATCAGTAACGTTTGATTGGTTAATCATAAATTGGATTGGCAAAGCGATAGCAGCAACAATAAGCATCACTGCAGCGATCAGTAAAACCATTTTTTTTGTTATTTGGTTCATAAAAATGTACTCAGTTGGCAAGCGGATCAAAGAAATATTTTTCTGGGATAGAGCGGGTGTCTTCGGTCAGATATGGATTTTCAAGATCGATAATAGTTCGCTCTGAAAGGTTGGCCCGTGAGAGCGCCATTCTTACTTCGGAGTCTTCGAAAAAGAGTTTCTCATAGGTGCCATCAGCGAAAATTTCTTCAACCACTTCTGTGATGTGTTGCTGAAGTTTTGTGTTTTCTTTTTGGACAAAGAGCATATATGGCATGCGATAGCGGAGCATGACATGACTATCAACAGCTAAAGGTAGTTCTGGGTATGATTGCATTTCTGCAAATGGTTCCATGACACCACGAGCAAATAAGTGGCACCGATTACCAGCAAGCATCATCTCAAAAATATTTGGATATTTAAGCGATTTAGCGGTTTTTATACCATTGGCATCAAGAATGAATGTGTCTGGCCATGTTTTCCCTGAACAAACTTTAAAGCGCGTGAAATCCGCTTTAGATCTTACGTTTGCGAGTAATTGTTTATCTTTTTCATGAATTAATCCGATTCGCATACCAAGCATTCCTCGATATATAGGGAACAATATTGGAGCAAAGCGTTTTTCCATGTCGAGACTGGTCGCTGACCAATAAAGGTCAATCTCTCCCGACTCTAAATCCGCCATAACTCTTGATTGAGCAGGTTCCCCTGTTGCTTGATAGACAAACTCGATTTCATCGAATCGGCTCGAGCGATTAACAATTTCTTGAACCAAAGTAAGGTGCAGTTTTTTGTCATTCGGTTTACCTGGCAATCTTAAAGGTTCAGCGTAAGTTATTTGGCAAGTACTAAAAATAAGTATCAAAAAAGTAAAAATGGAGCGAAACATTCTTGGTTCTATAGGCGTGTGATTAAGTGGCGGTAATATCGGTTACCGTGTGCTATTTTGATACGAAATTAACGCCACATTGTGACTTTTCTCTCGTTTTGTATGGGTAATTTAATGCAAGGTCGGATCTGAAATATAAGCATGTAAATATAGGTTTCCAGCCCAATCAGGGTAGCTTGTAATCGCCAGCGACACATTGTAATGATTATCGACTTGGCTTGTTATCTTTTCTTTGGGCGTTTTTCGACTAAACCGTTACGCTCTAAACCACGTCGAACGCTGCTGCATAGTTTACCAAAGCGGCGCAGTTCTTCGAAGTTAGGGCCTTGGCCAATGGAAATACTGTGCTCCCAATACATTAACTCGCTGTCGACCATCTCAAGTAGTTTCTTAGAGCAACCCGAGCAATTTCCTTTTGGACCACAGATAAACGTCTCTGACTCGTAAAGTGGGAGTTCGTTTTTAACTTCTTCAATTAAGTTAAGCATTGCCGAGTTTAAGTCTGGCTTTTTGGATGTAAGTGGCTTCAAGCTCGGTGCTTGAGTCGCAATTAATGGGGAAGTCAGTTTGTTAGGTTGTAAATTCAAAGCAGCTGATGACATATCAAAGGCCTCAAGGAGAGAAGAAGGTGGGCATGCTACTCTTCACAACAAAGTGAATCTTGATGTAGTGCAATAAGCGTGGATATATACCCAAAAGAGGTAGGAGCCACAAGCGGTTGTGACTCCTTATCAAAGCTCGGTACTAATGAGAGATTTTAGAATTCGGCGTCGAACTGGAATTCCATCCACTCTTTGGTGACTGGGTGGTGCAGCGCAAGTCTTTCTGCGTGTAAGTGCAATCGGTCGGCTTTATTGCCATACAAGCCGTCACCGACGATAGGCATGTTAAGGCCTTCTTGGTGTGAACAGTGAACACGCAACTGGTGTGTACGCCCTGTTTTAGGATGCAGGTAAACCTTAGTGGTTTGCCCGTTTCGCTCAATCACTTCCCATTTGGTTTCTGCTGGCTTGCCGTGTTCGAAGCAGACAATTTGACGAGGGCGGTCATACAAATCACCACGCAATGGCAGTCGAACATAGCCTTCATTTTCTGTTAGAACGCCTTCAATCATTGCCACGTAACGCTTTTCGACTTCACGAGTAATGAACTGCTTCTGTAAGCTCTTGTTCGCACGTCGTGTGAGAGCGAAGATTAGAATGCCAGAGGTCGCCATGTCTAAGCGATGAATCACAAATGGGCCTTCAACATCGGGATGCATTTCTTGAACACGTGTGTAGGCGGAATCTTTGATGGTTTTACCCGGCACAGATAGAAAACCTGCTGGCTTGTGTACTACCACGATGTGCTCATCTTGGAACAGAATATCCAGCTCTTTGCCTTCTGCTGGGTTCTCTAGCAATGGGTTTGGATCGACTTCTAGGCCTTTCATCATATGGCCTAAAATCGGCACACATTTACTCTGACAAGAAGCGTAGTATTTCTTGTGCTTGCGGATTTCCGACTTTGGAGAGCGGCCCCACCAAAATTCAGCCAATGCCAGTGGCGTGTAACCATGTAAGTACGCGTATTGCAGCAATTTAGGCGCAGCGCATTCACCAGAGCCAGCTGGTGGTATCTTGTTTGGCGTGTTTTCAAAGATTTGGTTAAGGTCTTCAACGTTTCCTTCCGCATTTTGGAAAGCGTATTGTGAAAACAACTTGTGTTGAAGCTGATGAGAAATGTGTGCTCTTTGCTCTTTTAGCTCAGCCAGTTGAGTGTTGAACACATCAACTTTAGCTTGCAACACTTGCAGGGTCTGTTCCCAGTTAAGTTTTAGGTACTTCTGCTGGTTCTTGTCGGCAACACTGGCTTTGTTTAGCTCATTATTTAGCTGTTCGAAAGCTTGCTCATCAAGGTTTTCTTTACCTTGTTCACGTTGTTCTTTACGCGTTTTTCGGCCTTCAATAATCAATAGACGTTGAGCTTCAATCTCTTGCTCGGCTTGCGCTTTTTGCTGTGCCAGTTGCTCGCACAATTCAAGGTATTCAGTATTTGCTTGCAGCGCTTTAAACTCAGCGTTGACAGCCATCATGTCGGCTGTGTCTTGATGGAAAAAGCTGTCGCTGCTGAGCATGTCGAACACGGGCGGTACAAAGTGAGGCAGTAGGTTTTGGTCTGCGATTTTTCCAGAGAAAGCAGAGAAGTAACCCAATTCACCTTCTGGGCTTTTCACCAATAACACACCAAACATTTTTCCGCGACCAGCGTCAGAATCTAGCCCGAAGTCATGCTGCCAGTCGGTTTGAGTTTCTAGATATTGTTGAAGCTGATGAGAGGCGATTTCACACAGTGCGTGTGGTTCATAATAGAACGGGAAGGTGAAACGCTCAGGCAACGAATATGACTCGATCGGCTGTTGAAAACGAGTGAAGCAATGCTCAGGTGTGTGGCTGTTTTCTGAGTCGTGCGTTGGTTTTGATGAGTGCATAGTCGTATTAATACTTATATCGTGGTGATAAATGGTTGTGAGTCTACTGTGTATGTTCAGAGACGTTAAACACAGTACAAGGCGGCGATTCTACTCTTTATCGAAAAGCGCCTCAAATAAGAAATAGTTCTATTACTGGATAGCCAAGCGACGAGCCTATGAGTTATGGCTTGAACGCCATTAATTGATGAGTAACTTCTCGTTTTTAATCATAGAAGACAATTTGACAAACCAAGGGTGGTAGCCTTGCCGCCCTCTTATTAAAACTAAGGTAACGTTATGATTCCACTCAATACTTCGATTGTTTCCGGTGTCGCTATTTCAGAGAGCGACGGACAAATGAAAATGCTATTAATGAAGCGTGTTAAAGGTGAGTTTTGGTGTCACGTCGCAGGCTCGATTGAAGCGGGTGAAACAGGCTGGCAGGCTATCGTGCGCGAGTTTGAAGAAGAGACCCAAATTAAAGTGGAAGCTTTGTATAACGCGCAGTTTCTGGAGCAGTTTTATGAGGCGCACGTGAATGTGATTCAGCTAATCCCTGTGTTTGCGGTGCTATGCCCACCCAACCAAGCGATTGAACTGAATGACGAACACACCGAGTACCGCTGGTGTAATTTAGAAGAAGCAAAAGCGTTAGCGCCGTTCCCCAACCAACATGCCGTCTACGATCATATTTGGTCGTATTTTGTCGATAAGCCAGTCAATCCGCTTTATCGAGTGAAATTGAACTAATACTGGCTGTTTAAGATCTAGGACTTACCAAGGTAAGGGGCTAAAAAGGTGCTCACTTGCGCTTGGCATAACCCCACATCTACCTTCACACCGTGCGATTCAAGGATGGCAACTCCACGACCATTATTACGAGGGTCTGGGTCTAGCATCGCCACGACTACGTGTTTTACACCTGCTTTAACCAATGTATTGGCGCAAGCGGGTGTTCTGCCGACAAACGAACATGGCTCTAAAGTTACGTAAGCGGTAACCCCCTCCATTGTTCCGTCCGTTTTGTCGTTATAACTATTCAGTGCTTCAACCTCGGCGTGGTTTCCGCCGACTTTTTGCGTGTATCCAACAGACACCACCTTATCGTCTTTCACCAAAACACACCCTACTGGCGGGTTTGGTTGGCAATCAGGTAAGGCTTGGCGCGAAGCTTCGAGTGCTTGCAGCATGTATTGTTGGTTCATGGTCGTTACTCAGTATGACGAGAGAGCGTAGCAGCTAGTCGCCACGCGTGGTTGATGAGTTGGTTAATTACTAACTTAATAAGCTAATAAGTGGGGCATGTTCGATCTGATTGGACTTTTAGTCAATGGTTTTAGCGTTTGAATTCGACTGCTAGTTAACTGTGACTCATCGTTAACTTGGGCCACTGGGTTAGCCAACCTTTGGATTGCACTCTTTGATCAAAGATATCTCGGCTACGCTTTGGATTGGGTGTGATTTGCAAATCAAACAAACTCTCTAAGCCAAAGGCAGAAATACACTCGATGTTTCCATGGAGGCTTTGTTTCACGGCGACGGCGGTTTCTTTCTCTGGCCAATAACTCATCGCATCCAATGAGCCTTGGTAAGGTTCATCCCCATTTCTAGTGTGCATGTAGGCTTGATTGCGAACTTGCCAATTCAGTTCGGGTAACCGTTGTTTAAGCTGAGCCTCGTATCTAAGATCCGATTCGTAAGAGGTATCAATGGGATCAAAGTAGATCACATCAATATCATTGAATGGAGTCGGGGAGGCATAACCATGCTGGTGATCCCAAACGAGGTTTCTCACAAAGCCCGCAGCGACATAACACTGCGGCAAATCCAACTGAGCGACACAGTCTAAAACCTTCATTCGTAAGGGATCTTGTTTGATCAACGTGACGATGCGTTTGGCTAGCGGATGTATCATTATGATGTCGGAACATCAGTGACTTGGTAATGACGTGTCACGTTCTGGGAGATTTCACCCCATTCAGAGGCTTTTACTCGCTGTTGGTGCATTTCGAATGCTTCTCGGCTAGTGAATTCTTCATACACTTCAAAGCGATTAGGTTGAAGCGTGCTTTGACTGACTCGAAACACAATACAACCAGGTTCTTCTAGTGTCAGTTCTTTGTGCACAACCAAGGCATGTGTCACTGCTTCTAGGTCGTTGTCTGGCACTAGAATATGCCCTTGCAGAATTACTTTACTCATAATTACGTCCATTTAATTACGTCTATTTAATTTGGTCCATTACGGCTTTTTTCTATCAAAAGCTCTATCCGTTACAAACATAATCCCATTTTGATGTTGTAACGTATAGGCTAATGTGGCGATTATTAGTTCACATTGAATGTATTTTTTTAGTTACACCGTAACTTTAAAGGTGATGTAATCAACAAATGATAAGACACTGGAACTAAATCAGCGTTGGTCCGGTCTATTAAATTAGTATCATTGAACTGTATTGATACTGAAATGAATTTGTCATCTGAGAGAACTAACCTTAATTTTGAACAGCGGCTCATAGGATTGAATTGAGCCATAGTTGATATCTAGGTCATACTTTGATGTAAATGGTACTAAAAACTCTATATATTTTGTGATTTGTATCATTGAACTGGGCATCAAACACCGTTAGATTCGAATGGTTGGCAATAAAAATAGCTCATGAAGAGCAGTTAAAGAAAAGGAAATATCCCTTATGAAAAAAATGAGAAGAGCACAGCTTCATCGCGTTCGTATCCAATACTGGAAAGACACGTCAAAAGAAGCATCAAAGAAATAAGCTTTAATCGTAGAGCTTTAAAAGCTGAAAAGCTTAATCAAATGTAAAACGCAACAAACTGATTTCATTAGCACTCTCAAGGACCTTCATCTGGTCGGCGACTAACGAAATCATCCCCAAAGAGCTGGCAGGCATTAACAACAATGCAATTCAATGTCAGCTCATTATACCTCCGCTTAGATTCTCTTGTTGCTTCACTCTGTTACTCCTAACTAAAACCCCTTTGCACCTTTGCACCTTTGTTCTTGTTACCCATATCTGTATTCGCAAAGTCGTGATCAAAAAAAGCTTCCGATTTCTCAGAAGCTTTGATTTAGATTTTGATATCTGGTGTGGTTACCTGCTCGGGAGAGATAACACCAACGTCAGGAGCGAATGCGTTAACGTTGGAACAGCGTCTTTAAGCTCACATCGTCCGTTCTATTTAGCTTTAGGCTCAGTAGATAGCCACCAACACCGATCAGTGCGTAAATACCTAAAGATAAAATCGGCGCTTCTGCAATCGCACTTAATGGGTTGCTTGCTATTAGTACATTCATTGGTAATGACGCGATGAGAGATAGGAAGTCATTGATGCCATAGAACCCAAACACTGCGACAGAGAGGAACTTAATCGCATAGCTTGAGATGAAAATGACAAGCAATGGAGAGTTTACCAGCTGCGAAATCGCTAGAGTGACGGTTGCCAGTGGCAATAAAACCAGTGCAACTAACATCATTCGTCCAAAAAACACGACCCAGTTGCTCAGCACATAAAACAGAGATTGTTGTTCAACCAATAGCGCCAGTTGTTGTTCACTTGAGACGTTCAATATCCAGAATAGAAAATCTGCGAACAGTACTAACAATGCACAGATAGCCGGAATCACCACTAAACCGAAGCCGAGTTTCACACCGTGAGTCATTGCGTTAGATACCGGCATACTTCTCCAAAACATCGAACTGCCTTCTTGGCGCTCTTTACGCAGCGTTTTAGGGATGTAAAGCGTTGATAGGATCAGTGAAATAAGGCCCGCGCCAAAGTAGATCACTGAGTTGAGGTCTTGTGCGAACTCTCTGTGGATGTCGCTCACGTCACCGTTCACTTGCATTTCGAAGAAAAACTCATGC
Source organism: Vibrio sp. 10N.222.51.C5 (assembly GCF_041474575.1). Taxonomy (NCBI): domain Bacteria; kingdom Pseudomonadati; phylum Pseudomonadota; class Gammaproteobacteria; order Vibrionales; family Vibrionaceae; genus Vibrio; species Vibrio sp. 10N.222.51.C5. The sequence goes on along the minus strand of NZ_JBFRUJ010000023.1, from coordinate 3,810 downwards.
TGCGCTGCACCATTGAAGAACAGACTAACGAACAGTAAGAAACCACATAACGCGACAAACAGCGGCAATCGAGTGTTAATTTTGTGCTCGATGAGTTCTTTTTCTAGCATGTAAAAACTTGGATGCATTATGCCTTCTCCGTCTGTGTTGCAAGGAATAGATCTGCGAGACCAACGTTATAGATGTTACCCAGTGATTCAACCTGCGCTTTGTATTGACCTTCCAATAACCACTTAGTGGTGCCCAGGCCTGATTGCGAGGTCAGTGGGTTGAGTTTCTGTATCTCGCTTGAATGGTTATTTGCGACTTCGATAATGAAATAGTCATTTTCGATGTCTTCCATGCTCTTTTGCAGCACACAATGGCCTTGTTTTAAAATCAGAACATCCGTTAATAAATGTTCAATCTCTGAAACCTCATGGCTTGCAATGATCATGGCGCGTTCGCCGTCGTGGAACCACTCAAGTAGATGGCGATAAAAAGTATCGCGGTACAGTAAATCTAGGCCAAGTGTAGGCTCATCTAAGATCAACACTTGGGTGTCAGTCGCGATGATGATCGCAAGGTGAAGTTGTACCTTCATTCCCTTAGAAAGCTGCTTGATAGTCGAAGAGAGCTTGATGTTGGTGCTGCTTAGCGTCTGTTCTGCTTTTTGCTTGTTGAAGCTAGGGTGTACACCTTGGGTGTATCTAAGCAGTTGCTTAACGGTCATCCACTCGGGTAACACGTTAACATCTGAGATGTACGACAAGTGCAGCATGAGTTCTGCATGCTGGTGGATAGGGTGGTAGCCATTAACCTCTATCTCACCTTGATAGCTGTGTCCACCAAGCAGTGATTTGATCAGTGTCGATTTCCCTGCGCCATTATGGCCCAGCAATCCAAGCACTTGCCCCGGTTTTAACTCAAAGCTGATGTTCTCGACACCCACTTGATTTGAATAGGTTTTGGTTACGTTTTTCACGGAAAGTAACGTACTCATGACTTGTCCTTTATATGTTGTGCTAGCTGTTTCACGAGTTCTTCGACACTCATATCAATGATGCTTAGCGTCTCAGCGATGGCTGGGATCTGTGTGTTGATGAATGATTGGTGTGCGGACTCTTTCAATTTTTGAAGTGCCCCTTCGGCCACATACATGCCTTGGCCGCGTTTTTTCTCTACCAAGCCTTCATCCACCAGTAACTGGTAGCTTTTCATGACAGTAAGGTGGTTGATCTTGAGATCGGCGGCAACCGCACGCACAGAGGGCAATGCTTGTAGCTCTAGCCAAACACCCTGAAGAATTTGGTCACTGATCTTGGCGGCAAGCTGCCTAAAGATCGGCTGGTCGTCTTTCCATTCGGTCATAATTAAAACTGCATGGTGATATACATGTGTATAACACTAACCTATTTATTCGAGTTGGCAAGGATTTTATGAAAGTGCATCGGGTATTTTTATGTTTAGATAAAGCACGTTTGGTGGGGAGGGCACTTGAAGCCTACATCCTTGTGGGCTCTCAAGCAGCTGTATAAGCGATGATTATTTGAATAGCGAATGGTTGCTGATCAAGATTTCTATTAGGCTGGGCCTATTGCTCCTTTGAGTCATTAGGCCGGCTATATAGGTAACCTTGATGTAAGTTGTAGCCTAACTGACACAAGATATATTGCTGCCTACGCGTCTCGACACCTTCATAAATCATTGTGATATTTGATAGGCGTCCAATCTCCGAGATATTAAGCAATACACCCTGATGGTGCTCCCCTGACTCGATATCTTTAACAAAGCAGCGATCCAGTTTTAGATAGGTAGGAGAGATGACATTGATGATTTCGATGTTGTTATTACCTGTACCAAAGTCATCCAGTGCGATGGTGATACCAAGCTTTTTGATATCCTTAATGTTATCGATAACCTCACACCCATAGCCAATGTTCGAATATTCAGTAATCTCGACGACAAACTCATTCGCTTCCATCGCGGTTAAATGCTCTCTGAGCCTTGCGAAGTTCGACCCTACCAAAGCACTTGGGCACACGTTGACACCATAGATCTCATGGCTGTTGTTTAACTTCGCTTTTCTGACTGTCTCGATGAGTAAGATAGTATGAAAGGTGAGTAAATTGGTGCGTCTCATGGTGTTGATGAAGCTTAAAACGCCAACGTTACGCACACGCGATAGCAACTCGTAATAGAGGACGCTGTTATCTTCGGTGTTGATGATCGGTTCTTCTTCAAAGGAGATGTGTTTCCAACGAAACAGGTAGATCACAAAGCCCAGAATATAGGAGCGATAAAGCAGGGTGGCGAGTATCAGAGAAAGCGCAATCCACAGCGCAACAATGTCGTCACTGTAGAAGGTGATGGTTGCACCCGTTGGTAGGGAGGTTTGATAGATCGATTTACTCTCTTCGCCAAGGTTTAAGATGTAGTTACCATTCTTCTGGATGGAGATAGAATCGACTAACAGAGGCAATAGCGAGTTGTTGTATCGAGCTTCGATAGAGCGCTTAGATATTCGAGCAACCATCTCAATGTCGTGCTCGGTATCTATGAAGCGGGAATAGGCAAAGTCAGCACTATCGTAGAAGTCGTCTAATTGATTGAGCTCTATCATCTTAGAACGTGTTTTAGAGATATAGCAGGAGTCATAAGGTGTGGTCATGACGACAGAATCAAGGTTGAGCGAGTGCCTTAGCGAGTGCACAGCCCCGTGGCTATCGCAACCGTAGTCCATGACTTCTGCGGCAATGTGTTTGGTGTTCTCACTGTATTCATTCGCAATCTTCGTCGTATAAAGGATTTGGGAAAAGTAGACAACGAATAGGAAAAAGGAAGAGATGGTGAACACGGTTATCAGAGCCTTAATCAGTTCTCTATGATAGGTATTGAACATCATTTTCAACATTTCTATCTGACTGGGCTTGAATTGATTGATGTCGTACTTTGGTGCGATGCAGTTTGTAGAGCTCTTATCGAGATCGATGAAGTAACCCACCTTATAAAGGTTAGAGATAAGTTCGCTATTATTATCTATCTTTGCTTTTTTACATAAGTTTCGATACTTCTTTCTTATTGAGGCGATGATGTTTTTTAGTGCATACAAACTAAACTCTTCATCAAAATGTAATTTAAAAGACTCTTCAACATCTCGTGCAGATTGAGGGTTTGATATTGACGAGTGTTCAATAAGGTATTTGAAAACAAAACTCTCTTTACTATTAAGAGTTTCCTCTGATATCTTATTACTGTCTCTTTTTATGTATATTTTTTCTTCATTGTAGATTAGTTGCAAGCTCTCATTATTGTTATTTATATTGAAAGAACAGTGCATAGCTCAACTCCTAAGCGATAGTTATTATATTTGTGTGATGGATATGTGATGGCTGGGATTTTCATTCAACACAAGAGTTCGATCTAAATAATATCACCAAAATGTCACCATTTTATCTCAAGATGTTGATACTAATCGCAGAATTTGGGCTTTAATGAAAGGTTATGGAGATGTTCACCCAAAAGTTGAATTTATAAATGAAAGCCAATGATTTACAAGGGGTAAGGGGGATTTATCCATTTGTTTTGGTATTTATCCATTTCACAGCTTCTACGCGGTAGGTTTAGCGACTGGATTTAGAGGTTTCTAATGTAGCTTCTGATGGTATTCATTCGATTTATCGATGTGTGAGATTTATCAGAATTTTTCATGATAAAATTAAATTATGTCATTTTATGTGATATTAATATAATTTATGTGGCGTATTGTTTTGGTGATTTAATTAAAGTAATAAATGATAGGATTAATTATATTTGTTGAATGATTGACTT
>NZ_JBFRUJ010000022.1:0-141917 GCF_041474575.1 Vibrio sp. 10N.222.51.C5 | reverse complement strand
AAAGATCAACACGCCCTAGTGACTTCCTAATAGACTGTTCTAGAACCTATCTATTTTAGAAAAATCCTAGTGGGTTAGTATCGTAGCTGATCAACAGGTTCTTAGTATTTTGGTAGTGATCGAGCATCATCTTATGTGTCTCACGGCCGATACCCGACTTCTTGTAACCACCAAACGCGGCATGAGCTGGGTAAGCGTGGTAGCAGTTCACCCAGATACGGCCGGCTTCAATGTTGCGACCCATTCGATACGCGAGGTTTGCATCACGCGTCCACACGCCTGCACCCAAGCCATATTCGGTATCATTGGCTATCTCGAGTGCTTCTGCTTCATCTTTAAACGTCGTCACCGCGATAACAGGACCGAAGATCTCCTCTTGGAATACTCGCATCTTGTTGTGCCCTTCCAACATTGTTGGCTGGATGTAATAACCATTACCGAGATCATCAGATTGCTGCGCAACTTCGCCACCTGTCAGCACTTTCGCACCCTCTTGACGACCGATTTCAAGGTAACTCAGAATCTTATCGAACTGCTCTTTTGAAGCTTGTGCGCCAACCTGAGTATCAGTATCTAGCGGGTTACCTTGTTTAATAGTTTGAGCACGCTCGACCACCTTGGCGATGAACTTGTCGTACACCGATTCATGGATCAGCACACGTGATGGACAGGTACACACTTCACCTTGGTTGAAGAACGCCAGCAACATGCCTTCGACACACTTATCAAGGTATTCGTCTTCATGGTTAAAGATGTCTGGGAAATAGATATTTGGAGACTTACCGCCAAGCTCAACCGTTGATGGAATCAAGCTTTCAGCCGCACATTTCAAGATGTGGTGACCGACTTCTGTCGAACCGGTAAAGGCCAATTTCGCTAAACGATCGCTGGTTGCTAACGCTTGACCCGCTTCGTTACCAAAACCATTGACGATGTTGACTACGCCTGCAGGTAGAAGATCAGCGATCTTCTCCATCATCACTAAGATCGATGTCGGTGTTTGCTCCGCTGGCTTCATCACAACACAGCAACCCGCAGCCAGTGCTGGCGCCAATTTCCAAGCCGCCATTAAAATCGGGAAGTTCCAAGGAATGATCTGCCCCACCACACCGATGGGTTCTGGGAAGTGGTAGCTCGCGGTGTTTGAATCTAGCTCGGCTGCGCTGCCTTCTTGCGCCCGAATACAGCCTGCAAAGTAACGGAAGTGGTCAACAACTAACGGGATGTCTGCCGCTAGAGTTTCACGCACAGGCTTGCCGTTTTCCCACGTCTCCGCCACCGCGATTTCTTCTAGGTGCGCTTCAATGCGATCGGAAATTTTAAGTAGGATGTTCGAACGCTCTGTCACACTGGTCGCAGCCCAACTCGCACGAGCTGCATGCGCCGCATCAAGTGCCAAGCTAATGTCTGCCTCAGTTGAACGCGCGACTTGGCAATACACCTGACCATTCACGGGGGACGTGTTATCAAAGTACTCGCCGCTGACAGGCTTCACCCACTCGCCACCGATAAAGTTATCGTACTGCGCTTTAAAGTTAACCACTGCGTTATCACTACCCGGCTGTGCGTAAATCATAGTTAGATCCTTCTTCGATTTGATATTCGTTATTGAGCTAGAGCTGTCTTATTTTTGTGGCGGCTCCCCTTGAGAAAAGAACTCATGACAAGACGCCCATGTTTATGCTTTCTGTTTAAAACACTGATACTTCGTGTTTTCTTCACAACAGTAACAACGCAAATCACACGCCAGAACTTCAAAACTTGTTGTTAATAAATTGTAAAACTATGATTACCAAACGTTTACAACCCAAAGTGAGTTGGCATTGAACGGACGTATGGAAACCACTCCAGTGTTCAACTGTTCCAAATTGGTACACCCTCACTGTTACGACATGGAACAGTCATGCACCTTCAACAAGCAAACACCTCAGATTGGCTTTCGTCCTCTTGGCACCGCAGCACAGAAGCGGGTCTAAAACAGAGACGACTTCCTGAAGACATTCGCCTACCACAATCGATTCTTAAGCAGCGACGTCATCAATCGGCTGACTTGATCCACATCGTCGAACGCAATGCGCTGCCTTTGTTTAATCAGATGTTTGCTCGTACCGACAGTCGTTTGATTCTGACCGATATTGAAGGGGTGATTCTGGCGAGTTGGGGACAGGAGCGGTTTAAGGAGAAGCTGACATCAATTGCACTCAGCTCAGGAGCGTGTTGGCAGGAACAACTTAAGGGCACCAACGCGATTGGCACCGCGATTGTTGAAGCTAAACCCGTGACCATCATTGGTGAGCAGCACTTCATCCACCAGCATCGATTTATCAGCTGTTCAGCAAGCCCTGTGTTTGATCACCAAGGGAACATGGTTGGCGTATTGGACATTACCAGTGAGCAGCAACAGCACGACAGTTCGGTGCAGCTACTGGTTCAAAATATGGTTCAGCTTGTTGAAAACCAGCTACTGAGCCACATCCCACAAGGCACCACTCGCATCGACCTCGCATGTGAGAAATCGTTATTACACAGTGGTTGGCAAGGGATTGTAATAGCCAATGAAGCTGGGGAGGTGGTGGCACACAATCAGGTCGCCTCTCAACTATTGGATCAAACCTCGATCGTCGGTGAGAGTATCGATACCCTCTTCAACCGAACCTCATTAGACACGCCTTTTGTATTTGAGAAACAACACCTCAAACAACCAACCACCAAACGCACGCGCTCCATTTCAGCATCGTGTGATTTGCACCATGGCGAGCAACAAATCGAACACGCTTGGCAGCAAGCCAACAAGGTAATCGATAAAGGGATCAGTTTGTTGATCTTAGGAGAAACAGGAGTTGGCAAAGGCGAGTTTGTTAAAGCGCTGCACAAGCAAAGCCAGCGTAAGTCTTCGCCCTTGGTAGCGGTAAATTGTGGCGCGCTGCCTAAAGACCTTATCGAATCTGAACTGTTTGGTTACGCGCCGGGCGCCTTTACGGGAGCAAGCCACAAGGGCTTCCAAGGTAAGATCCGTCAAGCAGATAAAGGGATTCTATTTCTAGATGAGATCGCCGACATGCCTTTAGAAGCTCAGTGCCGACTACTGCATGTTCTGCAAGACAAATCCGTGGTGCCAGTTGGTTCCAATCAAAGCTATCAAGTCGATTGTCAGATCATCGCTGCAACTCACAAAAACCTCGAGCAGTTAGTCGCAACAGGTGAGTTTAGGCAAGACCTGTATTACAGACTCAATGGCTTAGCCTTCACCTTGCCAAGCCTACAACACCGACAAGACAAGCACGCTTTAATCGAGCACATTCATCGTAAATACGCCGAAGACGAACAGACAATCTGCCCGCACTTGATGAGCTTACTGTGCGCCTATTCTTGGCCGGGTAATATCCGCGAATTAGACAACTTACTTAAGGTTGCTGCTCTATTAGCAAGTGATGAACCCCAACTCACACTCGAGCATGTGCCAAGCCACCTTGCTCAACACCTCACGTCATTAGCGCAAGATGATCATCATAAGTTCATCACAACCAATGCCATCGAAGGTAGGCCAAAATCCGATTTAAAAAGTACCGTTGAAGAAACCTTGTTGCAAACCTACCAAGCTAACCAAGGCAACATCAGCAAGACATCGCGAATACTCGGCATCAGCCGCAATACCATTTATCGAAAACTGAAAAGCTTGGGAATCCTATAATAGGAAAAGGAATCTAAGCTACTCAGAACTCAACTCAACAAGTTGATTGAGCACTTCTTTGTCCAACACTGGATGATGTTTGCTCGCTAAGATCAACACAATATCGACCGAAGGCAACGGCGGCATATCGTCAAGAATTTTCAAATCTGAAGTCACGCTCAGCTTACCCATCGCGCCAATGGCTAATCCGGCTTTAACGATCGCACGTTGTGCAGAAGCGGTATTGCTACACGCCAATAACTGATAAGGCCTGCCCTGCTTGGTCAAACCATTCACTGCCGCTGCGTGATACTTACAATCGGTCTGAAACAAAGCTAATGGGACTGGTTTAGACTCATCAAACACATAATCAGGGCTGCTTATCCATACTCCGGTATCGTGAGTCAGCCAATAACCCTCTTCACTATCCGGAGCTCGGGTGACAATTGCGGCATCAAGCCTGCCATCATCTAACCACTCTCTGAGTGTAATGCTGGGCAGGCTGAATACTTGAATAGAACAAGTGGGTTCTGCTTTCTGCAATAGGCGAATCACTTTTGGCAGAATAGTGTCGTTGTAGTCTTCAGGGCAGCCGAGTCGTAGAGGTTGTTTGTCTTCGTAACGCTTTACTTGCTTAAGCGCGGTATTGTGAAGGGCGACTAACTGTTCGGCATGAGAACGCAGCGCTAAGCCGGCTTCTGTGAGTATTAAGTTACGTCCTTCTTTTTGGAAAAGAGTGACGTTGAGCTCTTCTTCCAACTTTCGCATCTGCGCACTGAATGCCGATTGGGTGCGATTTATCTGTTTCGCTGCACGTGTGAAACTGCTGGTTTCTACAAACGCGAGAAAGCCTCGCAAAGCATCAATATCCATATTGAAATCACCACCCATCGTTTTTATTAATGTATTGCATCAAAATTATCCGTTAGTGCGCCGCAATACAATCCCCTAAGCTCAAATGCATACTCACTAAACGCAAGGAAGCAACGATGCGGCTTTATATTGGAAACCAGAACTACTCAACTTGGTCACTGCGCGCATGGCTAATATTCGACAACTACAATCTGAATGCAGAGGTCATCAAGCTCAAACTCTTCACTTCTGATTTTTACGACACTCTGGCAAAAGTGACGCCAACGGCCAAGGTTCCAACCTTAGTTGATGGTGACGTTGCGGTGTGGGATTCACTGGCGATTCTCGAATACGTTAACGACGCCCACTTAGACGGTGCAGCATGGCCAAAATCCACCAAAGAGCGCGCTCGTGCAAGAGCCATTTCCGCCGAGATGCACTCTGGTTTTTTTGCCGTCAGAAATGAAATGCCGATGAACTGCCGCGCCAAAAGAAAGCTCACACTGAGTGAAGACGCATTGAAAGACATCGCACGTATTGATGCAATATGGTCAGCGCAAATGGAACAATACCCTGAAGGATGGTTGTTTGGTGAATGGTCGATTGCCGATGCGATGTTTGCACCTGTGGCATTGCGCGTAGAAACCTATGGTATCCAGCTTTCAAAGAAGGCATCGCAGTATCAACAACGTGTGCTTAACAGTCCATCGATAAAAAAATGGCTGGCAGAGGCAAGCTTAGAAACCGATGTGGTTGAAGAAGATGAGGCGGGCAAGCCAGTATAAAATACAAGACACCCTTCCAAAGCTCACTAGTCTGTGAGCTTTTATCTAAACCTTATTAATTTGGTCGATTGTGATCGCCTAATCACAATGTGCAGATGTGATTGTTTATATTCAAAGAAATTCAAATAGTTAAGATAAACATCATGTTACGAGCAACGATCGCATTACTCAGTATTACTAGCTTCGCCGTATCTGCCAACGCCCATCTTCCTTCTGGAGAAGAGTGGCTCAACCATGCGACTGAAGGGCTTGCACCTTATTGGTTAATGCCTAGCGCTCAAGGAGAACCGGTAGGAAACTTCCCTACTTTCCGCTGTGATGACGGTACCTTGCTCGATGTTTCTGATGTGTGCCATGAACTAAACAAAGGCTGGATCACGCCACACTTTGGCAAAGAGTTTACGCGGATGAAGTCACGTCAAACTTATGCCTATGGCGTGCTCTACCACCTTAGTGGCGATAAGCAGGCTTTAGCGCTTGCCAAGCAAGGAGCCTACTACATCATTGATCAGCTAGAAGATAAGCAAAACGGCGGCTTTATCGGCTACACAAAAGAGGGAAAAGTAGGCCAGAATTGGCAGCAGCGTACTTCTCAAGATCAAGCGTATGCATTAGTTGGCCTTGCCATGTACTACTACCTGACCCAAGACAAAAAGGTAGAAGAAGCACTCATCGCCCAACAAGCTTTTATCTTTGATAAATATCGACTTAGCGACAACAGCGGTCTTGCTTGGGTACTCGCCGACGGTGAAGATGGCAGTGCAAAACGACGTGAACTGGTTGCGCAACTTGATCAAATAAACGGCTACCTGTTGTTAGTCGCTCCTCTGCTCAAAGAGCCCATCAAATCAAAATGGCTTGATGACTTAAACTGGCTCACGCAAGCCATGATTGACCAATACCATTCTGAAGATGAACAACGCTTCTACGGTGCAATTCACGATAAAGCAGCGATGATGCAGAATGCTAATCACAATGATTTTGGACACACCATCAAAGCGTATTGGATGACTTACCTTACAGGCCAAACATTGAATAACTCTGAATGGTCGGAGTTTGGTTTAGACGGTATGAAACACACTCTGGATCAGGCGCAATATCAGAAAGACTTTGCCAATGTATCTAACTACTTTGGTGAGCGACTTCAGAAAATGTGGCAAGGGCAAGATATCACGGGCTGGCAAAGCAGACCGCACAGTCAGTGGGCGTCATCATGGGAGTGGGCGGAGCTTGATCAAGCAGCCATGACGGTTTCGCTTGTCGATGGCTCAATGAAAGACGTCCTGCAATACACCCTACCGACCTTTCATGATGTATGGGTCGACCATAAATACGGTGGTGTCGGGCTTGACCCAAAACGCACCAAAGCTTTCCATTGGGGCAACGGTTATCACCAGTTTGAACATGCGCTGATTGGCTATTTGTTCGCTCAGCAAGTTGACGCGAAGCCAGCAATATTGCATTACGCAAGGCCGACCAACAGCGAGATGCCAATGGAACCGTATTACTATCAAGGCGATGTGGTGGAGCTATTGAATAAAGATGACGGAACGCAGAAGGTCAGTTTCAATAACATTCGACCTTAGCGTTGGTTGTTTGTTCTAAATGGACTTGAGATTCAGGGCTACGGGGAATGGACAAGGTCAAAGAGTTAGCACAATAGTGATGTCGCAGACCAAACAAAAGCCGCTGTTGATGATCAGCGGCTTTCTTGATGGAGATAAGCGGAGGTTAGTTGTCCAACCCTTTAATTGGGTTCATCGAGTGATAAACGGTGTTCACGTCACCAGTCATCGACAATGAACTCAAGTCATCAATGAAGAAACGGCTGGTCATTGTGTGCTTACCGCCATTGATAAAGATTTCGATCACTGACTTATCAACATAAACCTCGATGATTTGCTTGGTGCTCAACCTCGGTGCTTTTCTCACTGAGCCAAACTCTTCCGCGTAGAGCTGAGACATCTTACTGCGATCAAGCATGAACTCCTTTTCTGTAGCACTGAATACGATGTTATCACCCGCAACGTTAGTAAGTGTAAACTCAAACTCGTCAGTATCCGTTTCGAGCTCAACCATGAAGCTGGTTGTATCCAATTCAAGAGCATTTTCAACCACCACAGCTTCACCCTGTAGCGCTTTCAATTCAGGTAAAGCAGACTGAACAAGATAGCCATCTTGGATTTGAAGTTCGCGTGGTAACGACAACATGCCCGCCCACTGATACTCATTAGATGGTGTATCAATCTCAGGCAGACCAATCCAAGCAATCAGAATACGGCGGCCTGTATCATCTAAATAAGTCTGTGGTGCATAGAAATCGAAGCCATAATCTGGCTGCGCAATATCTTGGTGGTTTTCCAGTTCTACCGAATCGAGATTTAAGCGGTCACCGACGATATAAGCCACCGAGTAGATATTTTTGAAATCGTATGGATTTTCGCTAGACACACCTTGTGGAGAAAACAGCATCACCGACTGATTCTCTATTTCAAAGAAATCTGGGCATTCCCACATATAGCCAAGGTTGTTGTAACGAGTTTGAATTGGACCTTTGTGCTGCCAATTCATCAGGTCTCGGCTGCAATATAGCGCCATAGAGCCAGTATTTTGAGGCGTTTGAGCACCCACAACCATCAGATAATCGCCGCCCTGTTTCCACACTTTTGGGTCTCGGAAATGTTCGGTGTAGTGATCGTTTTCGATAACCACGCCGTGCTTTTCTATTTTGCCGTCAGCAGACATCTTGGCAAAACATTGAGTTGGCACTCGCAACCAATTTCCATCGCGCTTGTTACCTGTAAAAAACAACAATGCATTGTCGTTTTCAACCAATGCACCACCAGAGTAAACACCGTGAGAGTCGTAATCTTGGTCTGGGTGCAAGCCAATGCCGTGGTCTTCGAAATGAACGAAGTCTTTGGTAGAAAGGTGGTACCAGTACTTCATACCATGGACGGGGCCAACTGGCGTCCATTGGTAAAATAGGTGGTGTTCACCATTAAAGAAACACAGACCATTCGGATCATTAAGCAGACCAAACTTAGGCGCAATATGGTAGCTTGGATAGCCAGAGTCTTGTTTGCGAAGCTCTACCATCGCATCAATACTCTCTAGAGAAATATCCTCTATACGGCGATATCTTTGCTCTACTGTCCAGTTCGAGTTCAAACTCATACACTCTCCTCTACGGCATTCGTATTTGAAGAGTCTTTTTGAATAAACTGAGTAAGAGCTTCTTGCGTTGGAAGTGCGGTCATTGCGCCTTTTTGCGTGGTCGCCAGTGCACCACACCCATTCGCCCACTGAATTGCAGAATCAACGACTTGTTGATTGTTCCACTCATCATCTTGAGAAAGCTTTGCAAGCAAACCGCCAACAAAAGCATCGCCTGCACCCGTGGTATCCACTGGCGTCACTGAGCGACCTGAAATCAACACACCTTGGTTTTCAAATACTCGCCAAACGCCTTTCGCGCCCTGCGTAACCAGAACAAGCGTGTTGTTAAGATCTGCAATGTTAGCCAAACCTTGTTCCATCGAAGTTGAATCGGTTAAGAAATCCAGTTCTTCTTCTGAGAATTTAACCACATCAGCCAATTCAACCGCTTTCATGACCACAGACTTAATTTCAGATGGGTTTTGCCACACTTCATCACGAAGGTTTGGATCGAAGCTGATGTAACCGCCCGCGGCTTTCATACGTCGGATCGCTTCGAAGGTACTGCTTCGGCTTGGTTCATTAGCCAAAGAGATCGAGCAGACGTGTAGCCACTCGTTTTTCTTAAATTCGGGAATGTCTTCAACAGACATAAACTGGTCGGCACTTGGCTTAACCATAAACGTAAAGCTACGCTCGCCTTGGTCATCAAGATCGACCACCACGGTTGACGTGCGTTGTTCAGGGTCCTTCACCAAACGCTCGGTATTCACACCTTCCTTTTGCAGAGTCACTTCCATAAAAGTGCCAAACGGATCGTTACCCACTCGGCCAAAAAATGCGCTTTTGCCTAAAAGGCGAGAAATCGCTACCGCGACATTAGCAGGCGCACCGCCCGGACATTTCAATAATGTCGCGTCAGTCTCCGGAATGAGGTCGACGACGGCGTCTCCAGTTACCCAAACTTGATTCATCTTTCTTACCTTAAAACTGAAAATCATGACAACCGAAAGCGATGGCAATCGAAAGCAGTAGCAACCAAAAGCAAGGTGACACTTCACGCTGTCATGTAAAAATATAAAAAGGCTAGCTAAGCCAAATCACCTAGCTAGCACCCCAAAGCTTAGGAAATGAAGTGAAAAGGGGGGCTTCACTTCTAGGGAGAAACGTTAAGCTGTTGCTTTAATGTTTTGCTTGCTGCGCTCGCGCAGACCTAAAACAACGGTCAGAGCAAAGGCAGTCACGAACGCGATAATCATACCTACCACGTAGTAGCCAATCTTTTCTGGTGATATTGAGATGATGCCAGGAATACCCGCCGCACCCAGTGCTTGTGCTTTCACATTGAACATCGTGATAAACGCGCTTGAAATCGCAGCGGCACAAACCGCAGCAATGAATGGATAGCGAAGCTTCAAGTTCACACCGAACATTGCAGGTTCAGTAATACCAAGCAAGCCAGTCACACCAGAAGGAATCGCGATACCTTTCATTTTCTTATCTTTACTCATGAAACCAACCGCCAGTGCCGCTGCACCTTGTGACACGTTAGACATCGCCGCGATAGGGAAGATGAACGTACCGCCAGTCGTTGCGATATCCGCAAGCAGCTGAGTTTCAATAGCAATAAAGCTATGGTGCATACCAGTAATAACAAACGGCGCATAAATCAAACCAAACACCGCACCGCCAATGAAGCCAGCACTGTTGTATAACCAATTTAGGCCGTCACCAAGCAGGAAGCCGATATCACGAGTAAATGGACCAACAATCGTGAATGTTAACAAACCAGTTATGAAAATCGCCAATAGCGGCGTTAGCAAGTTATCCAGAACCGAAGGAATAACTTTACGCAGCACAAGCTCAACTTTCGCTAGAATAAACGCAGAAACAAGAACGGGTAGTACTGAACCTTGATAGCCTACTTTCTCGATTTCGAAACCTAAAATGTTCCAAACCGGAATGCTGCCCGACACTGATGCGCCACCGAAGCCCCAGCCGTTAAGCAAGTCTGGGTGAACCATCAACATACCTAAAGCCGCGCCAAGGTATGGGTTACCACCAAACTTCTTACTCGCTGAAAATGCTAATAAAATAGGTAAGTACACAAAAGGAGCATTAGCAAATGTATTGATCATGTTTGCTAAGTCGGTCAAACCCGGATTAGCGTCGATTAAAGATTTGCCATCAATGAATAAGCCTTGAGCCGTCAATAGGTTGTAGATACCCATCAACAAACCACCAGCAACAATCGCCGGAATGATTGGTACAAAAATATCAGACAGGCCTTTCACCGCGCGTTGCAGGATATTTTGATTGTCAGCACCTGCAGACGCCACATCGTTGGTCGACATTTCCGTCATTTCAGTCAGCTTAGCCAACTCAGCATAAACTTGGTTTACGATGCCTGAGCCAAAGATGATCTGATATTGACCTGCCACTTTAAACTGGCCCTTAACCCCTTCTAGGCTATCAATCGCCTGTTCATCAATTTTATCTTGGTCTGCAACCGCAAGACGCAGACGAGTCGCGCAGTGTGCGAGTGCGGTGATATTACTTTTACCACCTAATAGAGAAAGCAGCTCTTTTGCTATTTTTGGATAATTCATTACATACCCCATTGGATTATCATTTGAGCTTTTGAATTTTCGGGAACGTTTGCAAAACAAATTTTTGCCTAGAAATAACAAATGATCAAAGATAACTGCTCAATAGTGTGAGAATGATCTTCAAATTATCTCCCTAGGATAAGAAGACAGGGTTAAAATCCCCTAATAACAGGTAAATTTGATGCTCTGTTTGCAAACAATCCCAAAACTAAAATTACAATTGGATAATGAATAATGGCTAGTCTTCATGATGTCGCTCGTCTCGCTGGAGTTTCCAAGTCGACGGTTTCAAGAGTAATCAATGATGAGTATGGCGTAAAAGACGCGACCAAGGTGAAGGTGCGTAAAGCGGTTGAAGAGTGTGGCTATCTCCCAAACCAAGTCGCTAAAGACTTAAAGTCCCAAAAAACCAACCTGGTTGGCGTGATTGTTCCTAGGGTTTCTTCCCATGCCACCTCTCAGGGTGTCGATGGTTTAACCGCCGTCTTAGAGCAAGCGGGCAAGCATGTATTATTAGCGAGCACACACCAAACACACCATAAAGAACTTGAATATATTCAGATATTTAACCAGAAGCGTGTTGAAGGCATCATCCTGTACGCGACCCACCTCGACAACCAATTAGTCAAAGCGATTCAAAGCTCTGCCGTACCCGTGGTATTGGTTGGTCAAGACGGGTCAATGTTTAACATCCCAAGCATTGTGCACGACGACACTCGCGTAGGGTTTGAAGCGGGTAATCGCCTCATAGCGAAAGCTTGTAAGCATATGGGATTCATCGGTGTGCAAGGTGATGATATTGCGGTTGATAAGATGAGATCGGAAGGCTTCGCTCAATCGCTTCAATTTAACGACCTCACACTGCAATTTCACGCCCGTGGCGACTTCACCATAGAATCAGGTTACCAACTGGCGAAGCAGTATCTCAAGGAGCACACCAAGCTCGACGGCCTATTCTGCGCCACTGACCGTATCGCAATCGGTGCGATCAGAGCAATTCAAGAAGCGGGCCTCGTTCCAGGAAAGGATGTCTTGGTACTCGGCGTGGGTGATGATGAACTTGCTTCAGTATGCACACCAACGCTGTCTACGTTTAACTATGCGTTTGATAAAGCGGGAGAAAATGGAGCCAAGCTGCTACTCGACCGTATTGAGAAAAAAGGCTTTGAAATGAGCAAGATGGTGTTGACCTTCACCACTATTGACCGAGAGTCTTGCTAGCGATTTATTTCAGAGATCAGGTTATCCCAAGATAAAAAATGCCAACCTTCGAGTTGAAACGATAAGGTTGGCATTTGGTGATGCGACTATCACATCATGAGTAACACTCTCTATCTAAACGATATATCAAGCAATTAGAACCAAGTTTCCATCTGCAGTGCAAACAGAACCTCGCCGCCCTCTCCCATCGTTGCAGCATCTGCTTCAGTGCTAATCGAGTAACCATTCAGGTCTTCACTCCAATCCACATAGCTCACAGCGAAACGCAGTTCAGGCCTATCAAAGAAACCAGTGCTAGTTGAAAGCTTGAGTGTTGGTGCAACTGTCGCTTTGTAGAAACCGCCGCTCGCTTGCTCTGTCGAGTTGTCTAAATCCATGTATTGCAATGAACCTTCGTAAACCATCTCAAAGTTCTCTGTGAACTCTTGAGCTAATCGAACGTTTAAAGAAGCCCATGTGAACTCGTCATTCTTCTTCAAACGGTCTTGGCTATGCTCTGCCATTAATGCAGGTGCTAAGCGCCAGTTGTCGCCAATGCGAGTGACACCGTAGCTAAACAGGCGAACGGCTTTCGCGTCATCCAGTAGATCACCATTTGAACCGATGCCTTTTAGCTCTGCACCTAGGCCACTACCCACTAACATACCCGTTTTAGAGAAGCCTTCGCTCAGACCAAAGAAGTTGTCTCCATGGTACGCAAACATTGCGTGTACACCGCTTTCAGCTGCGCCATTTAGGCGGCTATCGTTGTCTGCTGAGGTCATACCGCTCAACATCACTTGCCATTGGCCAATACGGTTATTCATGGTTGCAATGTAGTTTTCTACATCTGTTGACGAGCTATCAATCTCACCAAAATCTCGGCCATAAATAGAGAAATTCGCTTTCCAGTTGTCGCTCATCTGAACGTCATAAACGCCCGCACCAGTACCTGATAAGAAGACAATATCCGAATCGAAAAAGTGAATATCAAAGTTGTCGCGATCGAATCGTTTACCCGCCCAAAACGTTGCTTCAGAAAACGCTTCAGATTCAGAGAACATGCTCAGACGGTTCAGTTCTGAATACACTTGTCGCACATTCAACTGGCTTTCGCTGGCAGTCCACTCGTTATTTGTCTCAGTACTGTCGGCCAACATGATGCGAAACAAAGCACTAGAGCCATCGTCTGCAAATCGCTTATGAATCAAGTTCGCTTCAACGTAATGATCATCTTCAACACCAAGACGTCCAATTGGAGCTCCAATGGCACCCGCCGCTGTCATGTAAGGACCAGTACCTGTCGCGCCGTTTAGGTCGTCGTTGATCAATAACCCAGAGCGAGCATAGCCGTGAAACTCAAACGAAGAAGCCTTTTCATTGGCCTCGGTAGAGACCTGCTCTGTTTGTGCAACCCTTTGTTCTAATTCATTAATACGTTGCTCTAATGCTGCAACGTCTTCACTTGCTAATACCGATGTAGTCATTAGCCCCATTGTTACAGCAACCGCTAAAATGTGTCGTTTCATTCTGATGTTCTCACGTTAATTGTTTTGGATTATTTGCAAACGTTCCCAAAACAATTCGTAAGCACATTTCGGCTTATACTTTTGATGTATAAGCTCTATATCGAAGAAGAAATAGAAATCAGTCGTGTTGATTACTTCACTTTTGTATCTGAGTGGATGATAGATCGATAATTTCGGGAACGTTACCGAAAATGCATAATTCTGATAACTTTGTCACAAGTGAAATTGATTAATGGGCGAAAAATAGTGTATCGCGCACATTAGATATCTCAGAAAAATAGAGAGAAAATCCAGTACGAGAATTAGGAAAGGCGCTAAAAAATGCAACAGGTTGGCTATAAAAATTAAAGCCTGAGAAGCGATTTTTCAGGCTTTAGAAAGGCGTTCATTGATAACAATAGGTCGTTTTTTGAAAAGTGTATGACATTAACTAACGTGACAGTTTATAGAAGAATAAAGCGTTTAAAAGACTACTTTCTCTTACCCTGCTCCACCAACTTTTCATTCCATGCCGTATTGCCGTCACGCTTAGAGACATCGTACTCCGCACAGAACTGAGATATGGTCATATTGTTATCGCCAGTGGCAAGCTTGAGAGCCAACTGAACTTGTTGAAGCTTGCTTTGCAGTCGCAAGATTTGACCAGCATTTGGGCTTTTCTCTTTGGCGTATTTTAAAGCCGCATGCTTACGTTCTGCCGCGCCCGCTCGGCGATCTGCTTCTGATAACAGATACTTGAGTTGAGCAACACTCTTGCCTTTCTTGAAGGCAGGATCAAGCAACTCAACGCATTCATCAAACGATGGATCGATAACGTATGGGTCAACTTTATGAGCTTGTTGGCGCATCCATTCGAGTGCGAGTTTTTCATCTGACATAATTACATCTTTACCAAAGAAACAGCCCTATATGGTATCGCTCAATAGCAAACCGCTGCAATAACAAATTGAGTGACTTTACGCCTTTTTACACTGTGCCGATTGACTAATTTAACAATCACAGCTCCAATAGTTGGCTTTAACGCATCACAAACAGCTCTTCGTGGTAGTGCTTTTCAATATCAAATTGATAGGTGTCTAATTCTTTTTTCAGTGATGTAGAGAACAACTCCGGCCCGCAGAAATACATCTCGTACTCGTTGAGGTCGCCACATTGATTGACAATTCTTCCGGCGTTTAGCCGCGGTGAGTGCAAGGTATCTATCACGGTCAACTTCACACCAACCGCGTGTGCTAGGTGCCACAACTCATCGATTAATTGCTTATCAACACCGCGAGTACAATAAAACAGTTGAATACGAGGATGATCTCGTTCTGTTTTGAGCGCTTCAAGTGTTGCAAAAAACGACGCTATCCCGACACCACCAGCAATCCAAATTTGTGGCTTGCTTAGGTCAAAATAAAGTCGACCATAGGGTCCTTCAACCGTAACCGCATCGCCCGCTTTCACTCGTTCATATAGGCCATTAGTAAAATCACCCAGCTCTTTGATCAAAAAGCGCAGCTCTGGATCATCACTGCCAGAAACAATGGTAAACGGATGCGGGTCTTCATTACCGAAACGCAAGTACGCAAACTGCCCAGCTTTGTGACCTTGCCAAGATGCCTCCGGTTTTAACACCAGCTCCATCACTTCAGCTTGTGGAAAATAGCGAGTCGAGATAATCTTCGCTGAGTGACGATTACGACGCCCAACCAAGCCCAACAAACTGTAAATCGCTGCGATAGACCCAGCCAAAGCAAATGCCACAGTTAGATAATAAATAGGTTCTCCCCAATACGCTCGTTTAAGCAGGATTACTGAGTGGAAAGCGATAAACAGGTACGCAACCGACATCAGACGGTGCGACAATTTAAACGGTTTGTACTTCACTGCCGCCCATAGTGACGCCACCAGTAAAATGAGCAACAAGTAGAAGCCCCACTCGCCAATACTCTGAGCAATACCGCGTAATTCATTGACCCATAACTCCCATCCAGTCAAAACAGCTTGCGGCCCTGAACCATCGTGTCGAACAGGCTTATCTAACACACCAGACACCACCAATGACTTAGGTATTTGGTACCACAACCAGTGTGTCACACCCAGTGCAACACCACCGATACCGAGCCATTTATGGACTCGATATGCTTTATCCATACCTTTCAGCCAATTCTCAACCATAGGCAAACGCATCGCCAAGATCATTGTGATGGACATTAACACCAGAGACAAAATACCTGAGTACTGAATCATGGCTGAGCGCCATTCAAAGACATCGCTTGAAGCGAATAATTGCGGTTCCATCGCAAACCAAAAGGCTGACATTGTGGCAATCATTGCCCAAATGATATTGCGGACTGTTTTCATTTGTTAACACTCATAAAGACGACATCATTACTTTAGCTCCTGTGATGTAAAGGGACGTCAACGTACGTAAATCTATGCAAAGGATCTCGTTCATTGTGCTGTAACAGAGATAAAAGAGACAAACTGCCCACGGCCAATAAGCGCTCTTTGATCGATAAAAGCGGATTCTTCGTACATATAAGTCCGTTAGTGAGCATGCTCGAAGATAACAATAAATGAGAAGAAGAGAAGATATGAAGGACATGACCCTTTCTAAACAAGATATCCAAACAATGGACCCGCGCCACCGCATTCGTTTGGTTAACTCCCTATCTGGATTTAAAAGCGCCAACCTAATTGGTACTTGTGATAAACAGGGGCTTGAAAACCTTGCGATAGTGAGCTCTGTCATTCACCTAGGGTCTGATCCCGCGCTGCTTGGTTTTATTGTTCGCCCAGATAAAAGCCGACGTCATACGCTAGAAAACATCCTAGAAACTAAGTACTTCACCGTTAACAGCATTGGTGCTGACTTTGTTAAAAAGGCCCATCAAACCTCGGCTCGCTACCCTAAACCAGTCTCAGAATTCAACGCGGTCGGCTTAACGGCCTATTATGACGACACATTCCCCGCTCCCTTCGTCTTGGAGAGCAGTTTAAAGATAGGGTTAGCGTTCAAAGAACAGATAACAATCGAAAGCAATCAAACGCAAATGTTGATCGGTGAAGTTATAACGATTCACGCACCCAAACGCGCCGTGATGCCGGATGGCTACCTTGATTTAGAAGCGTTGGATTTGGTCACGGTATCAGGGCTTGATAGCTACCACGTAACTCAAAGACTGCACCGATTAAGCTATGCAAAACCACAACAGCCACTCTTTCCACTCACTCGTGAAGGTAACCCAACTTCATGGGAAGCTTTCGAACTCAATCTAAACTAATTTTGTTCGGCAATTTGCTATCAAAAGTGCTAACGTCCTTTAATTCCAAGAGATGCATCTCACACAGGCGCATCTCACTGAGCACACTATTCATTCTTACGTCTGTTTCCAAGGACCCTTTTGAAGTTAACTCACTTTAAATACAAAACGCGCGAAGGCCCAGACTACCGACATGGCGATCAGGTGTCATTCATGGACATCAAACAAACCTTCGGTATGGGCAGCATTCGTGTGGGTGCTTGGGTGACGAAAGAAGAAAAAGAGTTGGCCGCAAATCTGATATTCGATTCGCTAGCCGACTTGGCTTACATCTTGGCTTTGCCACCAGAAGCGATTGGCCTTCGCGGCACATTAGGCTTAGCGTTCGGCAGTGGCGGCAGAAAAGGCGTACAAGCACACTATGCCCCGAACCAACGAGAATTAGCCCTCGCGAAGAATGCCGGAGCTGGCGCGCTCGCACACGAGTTCTGGCATGCGTTTGACCACTACATCGCCGAAAAGGCGTTTGAGATTGGTGACACCTCTGGCCCTCGTAAGCAAATCTTGTTCGCCAGCGACTGTTGGTTGCACGATAGAAAAGTACGATCTCATCCATTAAACGAGAGTTTGATGTCACTGTTCGATGTCACACTGCTTAGCGACAATAACCTAGACAAACACGATTACGTGGCTCGCAGTGTTATTGCCGACAAGGCGATGTCTGCCCGTTACTTCTCACTACCCACAGAGATGATGGCGCGCGCTTTTGAATCCGTGATTGAATCGTGTTCCGATATCAAGAACGCTTATCTAGTGGATGGCACAACCAAGCCTGATATGTACCCCGTGTATCCGGATATGGCGCATCGAGAAGAGATATACCAAGCCCTGCAAGGTTACTTCGCACCATTAGGGCGATCTTTGAGTAAATAGCATTTTGAGTCAGTAACTCTCTGCATATTTACAATGAATGACATGTACCATAAGTTGATCATGTGTAAGCTCTGATATAACATGTACAACAAGCGGAACATGTAGAATAGTTAAATCATGAATGATTAACTATTCTGTGTATATAGAAAGATTAAACATATTCAAAAACAACAGGGTAAATAAGTGATGAATATTGTTTCTTTTACTGAGGCCAGAAATAGCCTTAAGTCTGTGCTCGATAGAGTGGTAGACGATTCTGATGTTACGGTAATAACCAGACGAGATTCAGAAGATGCAGTGGTCATGTCTCTTGATCATTTTAATTCAATGCAAGAAACCTTGTACCTAATGAGCTCGCCTAAAAACGCTGAAAGATTGGCTGAATCTATTGCTCAACTCGAAGCCGGAAATACAACCGTTCGAGAATTGAATAATGACGAATGATCGAAAGATTGTATTTACAGATAATGCTTGGGAAGATTACCTATACTGGCAAACCCAAGACAAGAAAACGCTCAAGAAACTAAATAAGTTGATTGAAGCCGCTAAAAGAACGCCCTTTGAAGGGATTGGAAAGCCGGAGCCACTAGTCGGCAACCTGTCTGGCTTTTGGTCAAGACGAATCGATGACAAGAATCGATTAGTGTATAAAGCAGATGACGATAACTTTTATATAATTGCTTGTCG
Source organism: Vibrio sp. 10N.222.51.C5 (assembly GCF_041474575.1). Lineage (NCBI taxonomy): Bacteria > Pseudomonadati > Pseudomonadota > Gammaproteobacteria > Vibrionales > Vibrionaceae > Vibrio > Vibrio sp. 10N.222.51.C5. The sequence goes on along the minus strand of NZ_JBFRUJ010000022.1, from coordinate 123,242 downwards.
TCACCACTATTAAAAGCAGTAAGCAGCACATAGAAAGGGCAGTAATGATCAGTTGGCCATCTTTGGTAAAACTCGACGGTGATGATGAGCTTATTTACGTCGCATCCGAACACGAATTTCAAGCAGAATGCTCAGACATGATCTTGGGCGAAGATGATTACCTCATCGATTCTGAAGGCGACAGCTACTCGCTGCAATCAAGCTCAAATCAACTGTCTCTAGCTAAACTAGCAGACCAGTATTCGGTTGAGAGCGTGACCAAACTGATTCGAAATCACGAGTTCCAGAAAGCCGAAGTGTGCCTAATGAAGATCCACTTCCTAACTATCGAAGAAGCGATTCAGTCTTTGGCTTTTGAGGCTCGCTAATACTGCTTAAGAGCTCGTATCAAAGCGAATCCCCAAGACAGATTAAACAAAAACAGCGCCAATTCAGGCGCTGTTTTTGTTTGTTGTCTTAGCTATCTCAAAGAAAGCTAATACATTAAGCGATAAAAATCTGTGCCAGTGCGTAGCCTAAACAACATGCGCCCACGACACCGATCAAACCAACCGACATGAATGAATGGTTGAAGTACCACTTACCAATCTTGGTAGTGCCAGACACATCGAAGTTAACTGTTGCGATGTCTGATGGGTAGTTCGGGATGAAGAAATAGCCGTAAACCGCTGGCATCAAGCCGATAAGCAGTGCTGGATCTAATCCTAAGCCAAGGCCAACCGGTAGCATCATACGTGCAGTTGCTGCTTGAGAGTTCACCACAACCGATACGATGAATAGCGCTAGTGCGAACGTCCATGGGTAGTTAGTCACCATTTCCACGATGCCAGATTTGAACTGAGGCATTGCGTATTGGAAATAAGTATCCGACATCCAAGCGATACCGAAGATAGCAATCGCTGCCACCATACCGGATTTGAATACCACACCGTTTGGCACGTCACGAGGGTCAGTTTTAGTTGCCAGCAAGATGATACCGCCGAAACAGAGCATCATCATTTGGATGATCACCGACATCTTGATTGGCTTGTCGCCGTCTACGATGGTTCTGATCTCAGGCACCATCGCCACGATAACAATCACGACAATTGAAAGTAGGAAAATCAAAACCGCATTGCGAGCCGAAGTTGGAAGCACTTCATCCAAAGACGTCGCGGTGGTGCTTTCGATACGCTTTTTCCACTCAGGATCTTTTAGGCGTGCTTGGTATTCAGGATCGTCGTTCAGTTCTTTGCCGCGTTTCAGGCTGTACAAAGAAAGCAAAAACGTACCAAACAGCGTTGCAGGCACCGTCACCATCAAAATGGAAAGCAGTGTAATAGAGTGTTGAATATCAGAAAGCTGCGCGAGGTAGTACACCACAGCGGCTGAAATTGGAGATGCGGTAATAGCTAGTTGAGACGCAACTGACGCTGCCGCCATTGGACGCTCAGGACGAATACCGTTCTTCAGTGCAACATCGCCAATGATCGGCATGATGGAGTAAACCGCGTGGCCAGTACCCAATAAGAAAGTCATCGAGTAAGTCACGAACGGAGCTATCAGGGTAACGCGTTTCGGGTTCTTTCTAAGCACCCTTTCCGCCACTTGCAGCATGTATTTCAAACCACCTGCCGCTTCGAGAATCGAAGCACAAGTAACAACGGCGAGGATGATCAACATGACAGTGACAGGTGGAGACGTTGGTGGCATCTTGAAGACAAACACCTCGATAACCAAACCAATACCAGAAACAACACCTAAGCCAATACCGCCATACCGAGATCCGATATAAAGGACGACTAATAAAAATAGAAACTCAAAATACAACATAAGCAACCCTGCTAAAAATGTGGACTAATGTTATTTTCTCCCTAAGCTCAGCCATTTACTTATTGCTTGGTCACACTATGATTGCAGGCTCCCGGTAATTGTTTTTTATAAGATTATGGTCACGTAAACAGACCTGTAAGTTTATGAAATGTAATAAGAAGCCAGACGCACAAGCTAGATTTGTTATGTGGAATAATCATAATTGTTTCTGTTAGATCTGGATGGCCTATAAAACACAAGGCTCATAACTGAACGATATTATTTCAACCACAACCAATCACATTTAAAGTCATGCAGAAGCATATTGCCGAGCCGATTGGATATATTCTTACTGAACGTTGACTCGCCTATCACTAGACACTATGTCAAAATACCCGCCCTCACGATGACAACACATTAAGAACCACGGATATGAATTTTCAAGCTGCTATTTTTGATATGGATGGGCTGCTGCTCGACACCGAGCGACTTTGTATGCAGGTTTTTGAAGAAGCATGTCACGCGCAAGGTGTTCCGTTTTTGCAAGATGTCTACCTAGGCATCATTGGTTGTAACGCAAAAACCATCGAACAGATTTTTCGAAATGGTTACGGTGAAGGGTTAGATTATCCTGCGTTAAACAACGAATGGCGAACTCGTTACAGTGCGATTGTTAAGAACCAAGCGATCCCTGTAAAAGACGGCGTGATTGAGCTTCTTGAATGGCTAAAATCAAACGACATTCCAATCGCGGTGGCGACCTCCACTCAGCTTGATATCGCGAAAAAGAAGCTTGAGCTGGCTGGCCTAGATTCTTACTTCACCTCACTAAGCACAGGTTGTGAAGTCACCAATGGTAAGCCTCACCCCGAGATCTACCTGCTAGCGGCAGAACGCCTAGGTGTTGCCCCTGAAGCCTGCCTAGCGTTTGAAGACTCAAACAACGGTATTCGCGCATCAATGGCAGCCAACATGATCAGCTTCCAGATCCCTGATTTAGTAGAACCTTGTGACGAAGTAAAAGCGCTTGGACACACCATCAGCCCTTCTCTGTATGATGTGTTAGCGCAGCTTCAACAAGCCGCTGCATAAGCTCTGATTACCGTTGATAACGCTTTAATCAACACAGAATAACCTTTCTATTAAGCCGACTCACAGAGTCGGTTTTTTTGTGGGTATTCCTTTTATAAAAGATAAAAACTCGCGCTTGAAACTGTTACAGTCGATGTGAAACTGATGCTAAGTGACAAGCAACATTGATAACGTCTAGAAAGGGAGAAAGAGACACGTGATTGAGAAAATTGAAAGCCAACTGCTTGATTTTGCAAAGCAAGAGATGACACAAGATGCAGCACACGACATCAGCCATATTAAGCGCGTAGTCAAAACCGCCAAGGCTTTATGTACTCAAGAACAAGCTAAGCTTGAAGTCGTGGTGCCCGCCGCTTACCTTCATGATTGCTTCACCTTTCCAAAGAACCACCCAGACCGCGCTCAAAGCTCACAAATGGCAGCAGACAAAGCCATCTCTTATCTCAAATCTATCGAATATCCTGCGTCCTATCTTGATGAGATCCATCACGCCATTGTCACGCACAGCTACAGCGCCAACATCACACCAGAAACCTTGGAAGCTCAAGTCGTCCAAGATGCGGATCGCCTAGACTCTCTCGGCGCAATTGGCATTGCACGTTGCCTGTATGTGGGTCAGAGTTTTAACGCCGAGCTCTATAACCACGAAGACCCATTCGCTGAACATCGAGACTTGGATGACAAACATTACAGCGTCGACCATTTCTACGTGAAGCTGTTCAAGCTGGCTGAAACCATGAATACAGAATCCGCCAAGTTAGAAGCCAACAAGCGCACCGACTACATGCGTGGTTTTCTTGAGCAATTGGGCTCGGAAGTTTAACGGCTTAGAAAAAGAAGCAGGCAATAAGGAGAGAGAAGGATATGGAAATAAACCGCTTTAAAGCATCCGACGCCGAAGAGATCGTCACTTGGTTTACATCCTTAGAAGACTACGTTCTATGGGGTGGGCGAACATTTGGTTGGCCGTTAAAAGCAACCTCCATCATCGAACGATCACAAGAGCCACATGTCGAGCTATATGCCTTCTCTGCATCTAAGTCATACTTTGAACCGAACACCGATTCAAACGCCAACTCAAACGCCAGTGACTTGCTTGGCTTTATGGAATTTCAACGCATGTCAGACAGTGAACTTCGCTTTTGCCGAGTCGCGATTCACCCAAACCAACGAGGCAAAGGGCTTGGGCAATCCATGATAGAAAGTGCATTAGACGCTGCAAAACAAATCCCTGATGTCACCACCATCACTTTAGCGGTATTCAAGCAAAACCACGGCGCAAAACGCTGCTACGACAAAGCAGGCTTTGAGGTGGTCGACAAAGAGCCGAGCGTGAAAGAGTTCAATGGCAAAACGTGGCCCCTGTATCAAATGGAATTAAAGCTCAGCTAGTTTGTTTTAATTGTCAGACTGGTTTTAGTTAACAGACTTGTTTTAATTGCCAAATTTGACCCCATATCATTAAGCATTAGCTACACACTCAAGATACACCGATGTAATTTGGAACCTCCAATGACCCAAGAAAAATTCGACACCATTTATCAACGTGCGGCTCACCGTAAAGGCGGAGCGGCCGAACTCGAAAAGATTGTTCGCGCGCCCCTTTCCCAAGCCGAGCTATCGCAGATCACCGACGACCGTTGGCTAGCCGCCTTTACCGAAAAGGTATTCCAATGTGGTATTTCATGGAATGTGGTGAGAAAGAAGTGGCCGCAATTTGAAGAAGTGTTCTTTGAATTCAATATCGAAAAAATGTTAATGCTGCCGAATGAAATGTGGGAACAGAAAGCACAAGACCCGCGTATTATTCGCCACCTCACCAAAGTGATGACCATCCCTGCCAATGCCACCATGATTCACAATGCCAAGCGTGAAGCCGATTCATTCTCGCAAATGGTTGCCGACTGGCCATCAGAACGTATCACCGAGCTGTGGGATTACCTGAAAAAACACGGCAAGCGATTGGGTGGTAATACTGGTGCCTACACTCTGCGCCAAATGGGTAAAGACACCTTCATCTTGTCATCAGATGTTGAAGCACACCTACGCAGCACCGATGTGGTGGATAGCGGTCGTAACACCAAGCGAGCACAACTGGCAGCGGGTAAAGCCTTCAACGAATGGCAGCAACAGTCAGGTCGTAGTCTGAGCGAAATCAGCCAAATCGTTGCCTACAGCTGCGGTGATAATCGAGTTTAGTTGGATTAAAAATGGCTTAAAGCTAAAGATTGCACACAGTTCCCTGCAAACAAAATGTTATAAGTCATTAACAAATAAGCGTGCATCGCACTTTCATCCGGTGGCATTGTATAGATAAATGTATACAATATAGAGTAATACTCATGAATTATTCTCGACCAACCCAACTCGACTAAACAAGGGCCCTTATCTCTATGACAGTTCTCAAAAACTCTGTCTCCAAAGGTGTAAAAACGAAAGTAACAGGCCAGACTCAAGACGATGTTGTTTACTGCCATATCTTCGACGCGATACTAGAACAAAGGCTGCCACCAGCCACCAAATTAAGCGAAGAAGCCCTAGCAGAAATCTTTAGCGTTAGCCGCACCATTATCCGCCGTGCCTTACTGCGTCTTTCTTTAGAACAAGTTGTGGTGATCCGTCCTAACCGAGGAGCCGTGATTGCAGCCCCAACGGTTGACGAAGCCAAACAAATCTTTAAAGCACGTGAGGTGATGGAAATTGCTATCACTGAGCTGGCGGTGAAAAACGCAACCAAAGCTCAAATAGAAGAATGCAGAAAATTAGTCGCGAAAGAGAACTGTGCTTTCGACCAAGGTGATTACGGTTCTGGTCTACGCTTGTCTGGCGAGTTTCATATCAAGCTGGCTGAAATGGCTGAGAATGCGCCACTGCTGGCTTTCCAACGCAGCTTGGTATCGCAAACCTCACTGCTGATCGCTCAGTACGAAACGGGCAATCACTCGAACTGTTCTCTAGACGAACACTCAGGCTTACTGGATGCGATAGAGTCAGGCAACGAACAACAAGCTGTAGAATTGATGCAAGAACACCTAAGCCATATTCGTTCGAAGCTCAACCTAGACAGCAGTACAGCTTCTAGTGATCTGCATGTCGTGTTCTCAGATCTGCTTAAGAGCAAGTCATAGAAGATTCAACAAGCGCTTAATAACCATCCGCTAACAGCTTTTTGTTAACAACTTTTTGTTAACAAAACAGGAGAGAAGTAAGCCTTAGTGTTTACTTCTCTTTTTTATGCCCTCTCCCCTAAAAATAAAGACGACGATCGGCTCACATCCATCTAAAACACTGCCTATTCTGCCCTCAACAACGATCTTAGCCTCTATAGAATCACTTCCAACAGTGCCATAAACCCCTCCTTTATCTTGTATACATAGCTATCAATTCATTCACATCATAAAACTGTTCACTTTTAATTCAACCCCTTATAAAACAAGCAACTAAAGTTAAAATAAAATTGTACACAATCCCTACAAAAGACTATTTGTTGCATTTTTGTAAATAAATAGTTGACCGCAGGGTCAGGATGGATAATTATTGACCTAGAAGTCAAAAAGAATACACATGGAAATATGTCGATTTACAAGGAGGTCTCTTGATTACTTTTTTGCTCAATCAGGAAATAAGACATGAAGATAATCTGTCGCCAAATATGACAGTGCTCAACTACCTTCGTACCAAGGTTAATAAAACCGGTACCAAAGAAGGTTGTGGGTCGGGTGACTGTGGTGCATGTACGGTAGTTCTGGGTGAAGTGGTTGATGGACAGCTGCAATACCGCTCGGTGAACTCTTGCCTGACGTTCGTTTCAGCGCTGCATGGAAAGCAACTGATCACAGTAGAAGATCTACAAAACCGAGATCGCTCTTTGCACCCAGTACAGAAAGCGGTGGTGGATTTTCACGGTTCCCAATGTGGTTACTGCACACCGGGCTTCATCATGTCGATGTTTGCGCTAGGCAAGAACAAACCCGATGCGAGCAAAGAAGACGTCATGGAATCACTGGCGGGTAACCTATGTCGTTGTACAGGCTACCGACCAATTGTTGATGCTGCGATGTCACTTTCAACAGACCAACCTTTGATCGACCAATTTGCTGAACTTGAACGCAACACCATCAAGAAGCTAGAAAGCATTCAAGACACTGAGGCCAACTTACGCCTTGGTCACCTCACCGCTTTTTCCCCAAAAAGCACCGATGAGTTGGCCAAGCTTTTTCAAGCCCACCCGAACGCTAAGCTGGTTGCTGGCGGTACGGATTTAGCGCTGGAAGTGACGCAATTCCATCGTGAGATTGAAACGCTGATCAGCGTGAACCTTGTTGAAGACATGAAGGTATGTGAAGAGACCGACACCGATCTAATCATTGGTGCCAACCTGCCTATCAGTGATTCTTACTCACTATTGAAAAAACACTACCCAGATTTTGGTGAACTGCTGCATCGCTTTGCTTCACTGCAAGTGCGTAACCAAGGCACCATCGGCGGTAATGTAGCGAATGCTTCGCCTATCGGTGACACCCCTCCTCTGCTGATTGCCCTTAACGCAAAGATCAAACTTCGTTGCGGTGACGAGTCACGCACCATGCCGATTGAAGATTACTTCATCAGCTACAAAGTGACGGCGCAAAAAGAGAGTGAGTTCATTGAACAGATCATCATTCCTAAGCCAACTAACGACAGCTTCCGAGCTTACAAACTGTCTAAACGTTTAGACGACGACATCTCTGCGGTGTGTGGTGCGTTTGATATTCAAATCGAAGACGGCAAGGTTTCTTACGCTCGTATCGCCTTTGGCGGTATGGCTGCAACACCTAAGCGCGCGGCGCGTTGTGAAAATACGTTATTAGGCAAACCGTGGACAGACGCTAATATTAAGTTAGCGATGCAGGAACTGTATAACGACTTTGAGCCGCTCTCTGATTTCCGTGCAAGCCAAGAATACCGTTCATTGTCGGCGGCCAACATGCTGCGTCGCTACTTCATTGAACAACAGAACAAAAACAACCAAATCGAAACAAGGGTAACGTCTTATGTCTAAATCACACGAGCATGCGATGACCCACGAAGAGATGGTTACCATTGCAAAACAAGACCTTAAAACTGGCGTCGGTAAAAGCGTTAAACACGACAGTGCAGCCAAGCAAGTCACGGGCGAAGCGGTATACATTGATGACCGCCTAGAGTTCCCAAATCAACTGCATGTCTACGCTCGCCTGAGCACGCAAGCACACGCCAACATCACCAAAATAGACCTGTCACCATGTTACGAATTCGAAGGTGTGGCAATTGCCATTCAAGCCAAAGACGTACCGGGTGAGCTGGATATCGGTGCGATTCTTCCGGGTGACCCACTGCTTGCCGATGGCAAAGTTGAATACTACGGCCAACCCGTGATTGCTGTGGCAGCCAACGATTTAGAAACGGCACGCAAAGCCGCACATGCAGCCATTATTGAATACGAAGAGCTACCTGCGATTCTTGATGTGAAAGAAGCGCTAGACAAAGAGCACTTCGTAACAGAAAGCCACACTCAACAACGTGGCGACTCTAAAGCTGCACTGGCAAAAGCAAAACACGTGATCTCTGGCGACCTAGAGATCGGCGGACAAGAACACTTCTACCTAGAAACTCAAATCAGTAGCGTGATGCCAACCGAAGACGGCGGCATGATCGTTTACACCTCGACACAAAACCCGACCGAAGTTCAAAAACTGGTTGCGGAAGTGATTGGCGTACCGATGCACAAAGTCGTGATTGATATGCGTCGTATGGGTGGTGGTTTCGGTGGTAAAGAGACCCAAGCGGCCTCTCCAGCATGTATGGCTGCGGTTATTGCTCACCTTACAGGTCGACCTACAAAAATGCGTTTGCTGCGCAATGAAGACATGCAGCAAACTGGTAAACGCCACCCGTTCTACAATCAATATACGGTCGGTTTTGACGACAATGGTGTGATTCAAGGTGCCGATATTACCGTTGCAGGTAACTGTGGCTACTCGCCAGACTTATCAAGTTCTATTGTCGACCGCGCGATGTTCCACTCAGACAACGCCTATTATCTAGGTGATGCAACTGTGGTCGGTCATCGATGCAAAACCAATACAGCATCGAACACCGCTTACCGTGGCTTTGGTGGTCCGCAAGGCATGATGACCATTGAACACATTATGGACGAGATTGCGCGTTACCTGAAAAAAGATCCTTTGGAAGTACGTAAGGCGAACTACTACGGCGAAGAAGGCCGTAACGTGACCCATTACTACCAAACCGTTGAAGACAACTTTTTACCTGAGATAACCGAACAGCTTGAGCGCAGCAGTGACTATCACGCACGTCGTAAAGACATCGCTGAGTTCAACAAGCAGAGCCCTATCTTAAAGAAAGGCCTTGCGATCACACCAGTGAAATTCGGCATCTCGTTTACTGCGACTTTCTTGAACCAAGCAGGTGCGCTCATCCATATCTACACCGATGGCAGTATTCATTTGAATCACGGTGGTACGGAAATGGGGCAAGGCTTGAACATCAAAGTGGCACAAATCGTTGCACAGGAGTTCCAAGTCGATGTCGAACGTATCCAGATCACCGCTACAAACACAGACAAAGTTCCGAACACATCACCAACCGCAGCCTCATCGGGCGCCGACCTCAACGGTAAGGCCGCGCAAAACGCAGCAATAACCATTAAGCAGCGCCTGATCGACTTCGCTTCTTCGCACTTCAAAGTGTGGCCTGAAGAAGTGGTGTTTAAGAACGGCATGGTGCAGATCCGCGACGAAATCATGACCTTCAACTCATTTGTTGAACTGGCTTGGTTTAACCAAATCTCGCTATCGAGCACTGGTTTCTACCGCACTCCGAAGATCTACTACGATCACGAGAAAGCACGCGGTCGCCCGTTCTACTACTACGCGTATGGCGCATCTTGTTCAGAGGTTATCGTCGATACTCTAACCGGTGAAAACAAGATTCTACGTGTTGATATTTTGCATGACGTGGGCGCTTCATTGAACCCAGCGATTGATATCGGCCAAGTCGAAGGTGGCTTTGTGCAAGGTGTCGGTTGGTTAACCACAGAAGAGTTGGTATGGAACCAACAAGGTCGCTTAATGACTAATGGCCCTGCGAGTTACAAAATCCCTGCGATTGCTGATATGCCGATTGATTTCAGAACGCACCTTTTGGAAAACCGCAGCAACCCAGAAGACACAGTCTTCAACTCGAAAGCCGTGGGTGAGCCACCTTTCATGTTGGGTATGTCGGTATGGAGCGCACTGAAAGATGCGATTAGCTATGTCGCTGTCGATGGCGCGATTCCAAAGCTCAACACGCCTGCAACGCCAGAGCGCATTCTGATGGCGATTCAGGAAGTCTCTGAAACGGCTCCGACTTCGGTCGATGCTCAATCAGAAACGGCTTAGGGCTCATATCGATCGTTTAGCTTGGGAAGCATAAAAAGGGATTTAGGAGGACATATGTTTAAGGATAATTGGATTCACGAACTGGCAAAACTGGAAGAGAACTACGAGCCATGTGTGATGGTGACAGTGCTTGAAGACAGAGGCTCAGTGCCGCGTGATGCGGGTACCAAGATGCTTGTCACTCGTGACCGAATCATCGCTACGATTGGTGGTGGTCACCTTGAACATGTGGCCACTAAAATGGCTCGAGAGATGCTGATTGCCAGTGAAAAGTCGCTCAAAGTGGAACGTTTTAACCTAGGCGCTCGTTTGGGCCAGTGTTGTGGCGGAATGGCAACATTAAGCTTTGAACCGATTGGCACTCAGCAGAATCACCTTGTGCTGTTTGGCGCTGGGCACGTTGCCAAAGCGCTGCTGCACATTGTCGCGACTCTGCCCTTCCGTGTGACCTGGATTGATGAACGTGAAGAAGTGTTCCCTGAAACGCTGCCACACGGTGTTAAAAAGCTTGTCTCAGACGACCCAGTCGGTGAAGTGAAACACATGCAACCAAACAGTTATTACCTTGTGATGACCCACAACCACCAGCTCGATTTTGACCTAACCAAAGCCATTATTGACCGTGAAGACAGCCGTTACTTTGGCATGATCGGCTCGCTTACCAAGCGTAAGAAATTCGACTTCCGCTTAGAGCAGCGCGGCTACAGCCAAGAACAAATCGAAACCATGCTTTGCCCGATTGGCATTAGCGCCGTGAATGGCAAACATCCTGCCGAAATTGCGGTATCGGTTGCGGGTGAACTGATCGCACACTATCAAGGCCAAGCGCTTGAACAAAAGCGCCCAACCAAACAATATCGAAATCAGGGTTTGACCGATCAACACAGTCAACCAAGCGACGTAGGCGAACCACCATTGGAAGAGAAGATCGCCTAACACAAGTCGCAAAGCTTCAGTGGCCATAACGTCGCTGAAGTCATTAAAAGGAAGTAAACATGACAACGCAACGCAAAGCTTATCGCGCCAGTATTTTACACAGCGTCGCCGACCCAAAAGACGTCGGCATCGATGAGTCTTACGACTATTTTGAAGACGGTGTTTTAGTGGTTGAGAACGGCCATGTCGTCGACTTGGGCCATGTCGACGAGGTATTGGCTCGCCAACCTAAAACACTCGAAGTCAAAGAATACAAAGACAAGCTGATCACCTCTGGCTTTATTGATACGCACATCCACTACCCTCAAACAGGGATGATCGCGTCTTACGGTGAGCAACTTCTTGATTGGTTAGAGAACTACACCTTCCCAGAAGAAAAGCGCTTCAAAAACCCAGTCTACGCACACAAAGTGGCGAAGCTATTCCTAGACGAACTAGCAAGCAACGGCACAACCACGGCACTCGTGTTCGGCACGGTACACAAAGAGTCGGTTAACGTTTTCTTTGAAGAAGCTGAGAAGCGCAACCTACGTATGATTGCGGGTAAGGTTTTGATGGATCGCAATGCGCCTGATTACCTCACCGACACGCCAGAATCTGGCTACGCCGACTCCAAAGAACTGATTGAGAAATGGCACAACCGCAGCCGTTTGCTTTATGCCGTGACACCTCGTTTCGCGCCAACCAGCACATCAGAACAATTGGCTACCGTTGGTAAACTTCTTGAAGAATACCCTGACGTATACATGCACACACACCTTTCTGAAAACGAGAAAGAGATTGAATGGGTAAAAGAACTGTTCCCTGAACGCGACAGCTATTTGGATGTATATGACCACTATGGTCTACTGCACAAACGCTCCGTATTCGCCCATGGTATTCACCTGTCTGACTGCGAATGTAAGCGTCTAGCGGATACCGAATCTGCCATCGCTTTCTGTCCGACCTCTAACCTGTTCTTAGGCTCAGGTTTATTCCGATTACCAGAGATGGAAGAGCACGGCATTCGTGTTGGTATGGGTACCGATGTAGGCGCAGGCACTAGCTTCTCGATTCTGCAAACGATGAGTGAAGCCTACAAGATCATGCAACTACAACATAAGAAGCTTCACCCAGCTAAATCCCTGTTCTTAGCAACACTAGGCGGCGCACGTTCTCTGCATTTAGAAGACAAGATCGGTAACTTGGAAGTAGGAAAAGAAGCGGATTTCGTAGTGCTCGACTTGCACGCCACACAATTGATGCGCTTTAGAATGGAACAAGCGACCAAGCTTGAAGAGAAGCTATTTGTACTAATGAGTTTGGGTGACGACAGAACCGTCAGCGAGACTTACATCTACGGTGAGAAAGCCTACGACGTGAATTTCAAAGACTACAAAAAGCTCGTTAGCTAGACTGAAAACCGAGTAACAATCGCTAGACAGCGGCAGCCGTCGTAATTAAAAATCCGTCCAGATTTATCTAGCCTTGAAAGGCCAGTTGCTGATGCCACTGGTCTTTTTTGTGCTTCATTCAAAGAAATATAAATTAACCGCTCACAGACAACGATCTTCGGTGACGCCAAGTCATTATATTGATAGGTTAATGTTTATACATTTCGACTTCATACTTCACTTTAGCATCTCTCTCAAACATTCGTTTCTCAGCTAAATGGAAGCACCTAATCTAGAAAGGAATTCTATGTTCGAACAGGTCGTCAGCATTCTGTTTCCCGTTTTTGCTCTAGCCAGTGCTGGCTTTGCTGTCGGTCGTTGGCTCAAACCCGATTTCAAACCGATCAATCGCATCAACATGGATGTTTGTATCCCTGCTTTGGTGTTTGCCTCGCTGACCACCATGCCTCTCGACACTGAACAACTGCCACTCATCTCTGCGTCTTTAGTTGCGGTGTTAGTGCCAGCTTTATTAATGATTCCGATCTGTAAGATCTTTAAGCTCAACTTCAAAGCTTGGGCTCCGCCACACATGTTTCGCAATAGCGGCAACCTTGCGATCCCCCTATTCACGTATACCTTTGGCGAAAGTGCATTAGCCCCAGCGGTACTGCTGTTTGTGGTGTCGGCGTGTGTTCATATCAGTGTCGGTTTGGCGCTACTAAGCGAAGGTAACCCGATCAAACAGATCCTCAAGATGCCTATATTCTTAGCCGCCGCATTAGCGATGACGTTGAACCTATCTGGTATTGCAGTGTGGGATCCAATCTATGAAGCCACTTCGCTACTCGGCCAAGCAGCCGTACCTATCATGCTGTTATCGCTAGGTTCGCAAATGGTGAACTTGAAGCTAAGCGGACTCAAAGTTGGCTTGCTGTGTACGGCTCAATCGCTGTTTACTGGTGCCATCGCCTTTGCCATCATCTACTTCTTTATTCCGCTGCCTACGTTGCACCTACAGATGATGGTGCTGTTCACCATGCTGCCACCCGCCGTGATGAACTACCTGTTCGCAGAAAGGTTCAATGTCGAGCCTCCCAAGGTCGCGTCTATGGTGTTGTTCGGTAACTTCCTGAGTGTGGTGACTTTACCTATCTTGCTGTCATTCGCGCTGTCTATGTCGTCTTAAAGAACCACTAACCTTCAGTTTTACGACCTTTAAAATTAAGCCAATCAATAAAAAGGGAGCGCAACTTAGCAAAGTTGACGCTCCCTTTTCAGAATAAATTATCTATTTGTCTCGAACTGTGTCTCTCTCGGCAAGCACTTCTTTAAATGCGAACATGCCATTTAATGCCGAAGGGAATCCCGCATACACCGACATCTGCAGTATCACTTCTTTAATCTCTTCCTCGCTGCATCCAACATTGAGTGCCGCATTCAAATGCACCTTAAGCTGAGGGGCACAATTACCGAGTGCGGTAAGGGCAGCGACGGTCGCGATCTCTCGCGATCTCAAATCCAAGCCGGGGCGTGAATAGATGTCACCAAAGGGATACTCGATAGTATATTTGGCAAGATCAGGGCAGATGTCTTGCAGGCTTTCAATAACCTGTTGCCCTGCTTCTCCGTCGATATGATTCAGTCTTTCTATGCCAGTTTCAAAACGTGATTGATTCATGAGTTTGTTCCTGTATTTATAGTTCACAGGAACACCTTACAAGTTAGAGTCGACTCTAAGTCAACGGACTTTTCCATCTCGATACAAACTAATTTTTTGCTCTAGCGCAGCCAGATGCTTTTGCTGCTCTTCGATATGGGACCTCAAATTCTGTTGATGTTGTTCGAGCAACACTTGGCGCTGCGAAGTCGATTCTGGCCCTAATTCCCTTAGCTTTGCGTATTCTAAAATCTCATCCAGTGGCATTGCGGTGTCTTTTAAGCGCTTCACGAACTCAATCCAGGTAACGTCTTTCGATGTATAGACTCGATGCCCGCTGCTGTTTCGCTGAACATTTTTCAACAAACCGATTTTTTCATAGTAGCGAAGCGTGTGGGCTGACAAACCCACCAACCGAGAAAACTCACTCACATTCATTACTTCACCTTTTCTATCTGGGTATAGGAACTCAAACTATGCGCACTTCTCTAATTTGAGCTCTGCGGTCACTTTCGTCAAACGCAACGCAATAGCGAAACAGACTAAGTAAGGACTCACATACCAGAAGAGGCTTTCTAATGGCTGCTTCACCTGCGCTTCTCTGGTTTTTATGTATTGGTTTTTCTGCTTCTCATACTGACTCAACATACCATCCACCCACACGGCATCGCTTTCAACCAGCGACACGCTCGGCGCAGGAACCGTAAAATCCGATGCGTTGGGTAACAAGGTGAAATCGACATCTTTGAACGTGATCGCCGTATTCAAATACCACAAACACGCTTCATGGTGCTGAGCGTGATTATCTAAAGACGGCTGACCGGTGCAGGTATCACTTCGCAGCTTATCCAAAGAAAACTGCTGAACCGACTCTAAAATCGCCACCGCTCTGGTTTGTTCTGTTTCAACCCAATCACCCGCTACTTTCGCACGAATCTCAGACACAGCGCCCAGCATCCCGATACCCGCTAGAAACGGCCATAAATAATCCATGAGCTTCCACTTGCGTCGGCTCAAATTGAACCCACACCAAATCGGAAGATGAAAAAGGAGCGTTAGCCCAAGCGATAGAAAAACGAAATTCAAAGAGCTAGAGAGCATGAGTTCGCTATCAAAGAAGTTCTTCATAATGAGAGACTTGCCTGTATAACAAAGAGAAATTTGATACTAAATTCGATATTTGAAAAGAGTGTAAGAGGAAAGTAAAAACAGCACAAAAAGTTAGGATTTGGATGAATAATATCCAATCGAAACTTGTTGTTATTTCAAAGCCAACACATGCTCGATAAAAGCCGACTTCTTTTCGCGGTATTCATCTTGTGGCCAACCTTCACAAGACATTTTGAGGGTGTTGTATTGCTCCACTAATGCCGGATTCGCACGTAGCTTGTCACGAAACCTTAGAAAACATTCGAACTCAGAACCATTGGCAACTACTTGCAAGGCCACGTCATGTCCTGATGTAGACTCCAACATGCACAGCTCCGGCGTTCTTAAGGTATCGAGTTTCTCATTGAAGCCGAGTGTTGTGAGTTGTTCAATGGCGTACTCAAGTTCACTCGATTCAATACCGACGAATATATCCAAGTCGCCTTTAGATACTGCAGATGGAATAGAAGATGCACCTACGTGCTCAACTCTCGCGTTAGGGATTAGCTTTTTGATGTCACGTTCGTATCGGATAAACAGCTCGTTGCAAGCTGCTTGGTATTGTTCCGCGGGGTAAAATTTCATATATCCTTACTCCGAATCACAAACTATTGAACACACCAATTGCTAACAGAAGCAACACGATGCTAATAGCTCCGATATAAGAGATTCTGGTTCGCTCTTTTTCAGTTGGAATCAATGGGGGGAAGCGCCCCAATGTGAATACTTTACAAACTATCCAGCCAGCTCCGTAACCAATGAACTCAATCAATATCGACTGAAACAGATACCTAAAGAATGAGCTCAATGCCCTAAAATACGCGACTATCAAGTCTTCCATTTTTTGTCCTAACTAAAGTCAATTTGGACTAAAAGTGCCATGGGTAGGTATTCACATCAAGTGCTAAATATAGAACTAAATTCATATGCTTGAATAACGCAAAAGCAATATTCGCTAGATAATCGAGAAAGAAATTAACTTAAAATGCCTGAGTTGGTCAGTGTCACGAGTCCAAACTCACGGCTTCACCAATAATAGTAAGCATTGCAAAGCAAACTACACATTTAAAATACATCTCAAAAAAGGCTTCTCAAGCTTGTAGCTTAGTTAACACTTTAATCGCAGACTCACCAAACGATCCATCTGGATGCTGCTTAGTATTCAAAAAAAAGTGACGCAATACGACATAATAAGTCTCTCTAACTGCAAAGATTAGATCCTTAATCTCATCCGGACTCAATGAATTATCCCTTAGTACAGATCTGTCATCATACCTCATATCTGTATGAGCAATAATTTTACTCCGAATATCTAGTACTTTCTGTACTGAAGTAGAATACGAGTGGAGACTTTGAGAGATTATATCTACTATTCTAGTGTGCCCATTAGCTGTTAAATTATCTTTTAAGCTTCGAATACTTGAAGATCTACTGTCGTTATCGAAAATTCGTCCCAAAGCCAATAGCATAGCCAAACTATGTGCTTCGTATGACGCATGTAGATAATAATTATACTCCTCTGACTCGAACTCCTTTTTAAATTTTGTCCTATTTTCAGAAACACCTAGTTCCCACCATATTTCTCTGTGCCTCGCAGCTTCATCAATAGACAGTTTCAAATCATTTAGTATTTTTTCAGTTTCTTTGTTCATAATTCCCTAATTACAGCTGGACGTACTCAACAAATGAAGTGTTACACAGAATTCCTAAAGTTTAAAACAACTCTTTTAAATCAAAAATAACAGAAGCTTACAGAGCGTTCTTACTGAAAAATCCATCTATAATCGGACTAAATGATGTACCTACTTTTATCTGTCCAAAAACAAAAAGCCCCGGTTATAGGAACCGGGGAAACAGGGTGGGATGAGTTTGGCGCGTGCCCGAAACCAAACTCTCCCCAAGCCTCACCTAAGACTCATGCTCTTAGGTAAAGGATTCACATCATTATTGAAGCGTAGCGCCTTGCTCTACCCAAGTACCGATCAGTGCGCGTTCTTCGTCGGTCATTTGAGTCATGTTGCCGAGCGGCATCACCTTGGTTGTTACGGTTTGAGCAACAATCCTTGGGACGTTGGCTTTAATCTCTTCTGGGGTATCAAACATCACACCGGCTGGCGCAGCAGCAAAAGCAGCGTGGCTCGGGGTTGATGAGTGACACACCGAACAGCGCTCTTGAATGACTTTGTTGATGGTTTCAAAGCTTACACCTGCGCTAGCCGTTTGCATTGCGTGGTCTGCAGGAACAGCTTGAGAACTGGCCGTCGTTGAAGCGGTGGCGTTCGAAGCAGCCTCTTCTGTCGCTGATTCAGTCGCGCTTACTTGCACTTCTTGAACCACTGGAGCTTGTACAACTGGAGTCATCTGTTTTTTCGCGTAAGGTGAAGTAACAAACGCAAGCGTGATCATACCCAATGCCGCGACTGGCACTGTCCATGCAAACTTCTGACTACCGTGACGGGTATTGAAGTAGTGGCGCACCAAGATACTGAAAATCGCTAGCCCAGCAAGGATCAGCCAGTTGTATTCCGAGCCATAAGTGCTTGGGAAGTGGTTACTGATCATGATGAACAGCACTGGCAGGGTCATGTAGTTGTTGTGACGAGAACGCAGTAGACCTTTCGCTGGCAATGCCGGATCCGGTTCGCGCTTCTCTTCAATCGCTTTCACCAAGTTACGTTGTGCAGGCATGATAACGCGGAATACGTTACCCACCATGATGGTACCAATGATTGCACCCACATGAATGTAAGCACCACGGCCACTGAACACTTGAGTTAGGCCGTACGTCGCAGCGACGAGCAGCAAAAACAGCACAACGCCAAGCAACACGGGGGTTTTACCTAATGGCGAGTCACACAGTAAGTCGTAGATAAACCAACCGGCAACGAATGAACCAATACCAATCGCGATTGCCGTTGTTGAATCAAGGCCAGAGCCTGGTGCAATCAGGTAGATTTCAGCGTTAAGGTAGTAAACCACACCCAGTAAACACACACCGGTGATCCACGTGAAGTAGGCTTCCCATTTGAACCAGTGCAGGTGCTCTGGCATCTCTGGGGGCGCAAGTTTGTACTTCTCTAGGTGATAAATACCACCGCCGTGAATTGCCCATAAGTCGCCTGAAAGGCCCGTTTTAGGGTTAACTCGGTTAAGGTTGTTCTCTAACCAAACAAAGTAAAATGATGCGCCTATCCATGCAACACCAACAATCATGTGAGCCCAGCGTATTGCTAAATTCAACCATTCTGTAATATGCGGATCCATAATAAACTCCTGTATCACAACGCTTTAGCTAAGCGTTGCTCTTCCTTATTGTCGTCCGTTGGCAGATCGTCCAAATGCAACGCCACTCGGTCGCTGTCGAAATAAACTTCGTCACAGTTGTGTCCTTCGCCGCCTCTATCGACGATCAAGAACTGGTCTTGATCGGTGAGGGCGAGAACTGGGTGATGCCACACCCCTTTGTGATAGTTCACTCCTTGACGGCCGTTGCTCAAGAAAGCTCGGCTATTGGCTAATGTTGGATCGTCGCCTTTTGGCGCAACAACAATTAAATAGGGTTGACCAAGTAATGGAATGAATGCCTGAGAGCCAAGTGGATGACGCTCTAACATTTTGATGGTCAGTGGGTAGCTCAGCGGTGTGGCTTGGAAGATGCTGATGATGGCTTCTCCGTCTTGGTCTTGCACATCCGTTGTCGCTAGCTTGTGGTAGCGACGTGTTGATCCACTGTTGATCATGAAGAAATCACTATTATCGGACTCGATAACATCGCCAAACTCTGCAAAAGCCTGCTTGGTTAACGGTTCGATGGATAAACGACGTATTCCATTACTCATACTCATTTCCTTACCTATTTCGCTTTCGTACCAAACAGACGCAAACGGCTGATACCACCATCTGGGAATATGTTTGCACGTACGTGGGTAATCGCACCAAGGTCGTTTACCTCAGAAATGAATTCGTGAATCTCGTGCGCTTGCAGCTTTTGTGCAGGCAACAGTTCACGCCAGAATAGGCTTTGTGTTTCTACTTGGTCGTCGGTACCGCCTTTCACGTAAGCCGCTTGGATTGAGCAGCTGTCTGGGTAGTTACCTTTGAAGTGTGCCGTATCCACAACGATACGTTCGATATTACCTGGGTGGCCTAATGCCACGATAACCCAGTCGTTACCCGGTGTGCGACGACGTGCTGTTTCCCAGCCATCACCCATGTTTTCACCACGGCCTGGGCCTAAGATGTTGGCTTTGTTACCGTAGTGCTCATCGCTACATGCGAGTGCTCGGCCACCGTGTTCAACGGCTGCTAGGTCAACTTGTTGCTGAGAATCTATTGCGTCCCAATCCACGCTTGGTCGGCCATAAACACGTAGACGTGCGACACCGCCGTCTGGGTAGATGTTCAAACGTAGGTGCGTAAATACTTGGTCACTTTCGATTTCTTCAAGATGATGATGATCACCTTGTAGTGCCATTGAAGGCAGAATTTCTTGCCACTCTGTTGAGTCTGTTGGCTCACCTTGTGGTGAATAACACGCGTCAATTGATGCCGAGGGTGGGAAGTTACCTGTGAAGAATGAGGTATCAATATCAACGCCAGCAATGGTGCCAGCTAGACCAAGGCGAACGACACAGTAGTCGTAACCTTCGCCGCGTTTGCGTCTGCTTTCCCAGCCGTCCATCCACTTGCCGTTGTCGTCATATAAGTCGTCTTTCCACTCTGGCGCTGCGTGGCTGAGTAGACGGCTTTTATCTGCGAAAAAATCGTCGGTTGCGAAGATAGCTTCTGCGCCGAGTTTTTCGTCTGCAAGGTTTATGTACTGTTCAAATTTATGGGTCATGTCCGTGTAATCCTATGAAATTAATCAAGTAATAATAAAATGAGAACTTAGTGGCTTATGTTTTTACAAATCAAACCTTTAACGCACTAAGACTGGGCTGAGATAGCTGTTAACTCCGTTAACTTACATATCCCAGAGACGAAACATCGCGATCTTGTTGATCTCTTGAATCGCCGTAGCAAACTCAGTTTCACTATCATTTCCTAATCGCATCTCGAACGACTCAAGAATTTGGTAACGATTGGCTCCCTTCACCGCCATGATAAAAGGGAAATTGAAGCGACTTTTGTAGCTGTTGTTGTAAGAAGTGAATTTTTCAAATTCTTCGGCGTTGCACTGGTCGATGCCCGCCCCCGCTTGTTCTTTGGTCGACGACTCGGTGAGTTCGCCGTTTACTGCTGCTCGACCGGCTAAATCCGGGTGAGCGTTGATCAAAGCCAACTGTTTGCCTTGGTCTGCACCTAACAAGGTCGATGCCATTTTCAGATGAAGATTCTCGATATGGTCGTCTTCGGCATTCAAACCTTGGTCATACACCACTTCTGCAACCCACGGGCTGTGTTCGTAAACATCAGCAAAGTGAGCGACAAAGGTATCGCGTTCCATGGTTGTTGGTTGGCATGATCGAAATTCAGTCACGTATAGCCTCCTTGCTTCTCGCTTCGTTATTTTTTCTGTTGATAATTAGCTTGTTGTTGGTACGGGTGATGTTGGTGCCAGTGGTTGGCGATATCGATTCGACGACATAGCCACACGCTGTCATGCTGTTTTACGTAATCTAAGAAACGTCTTAATGCAGCAATACGACCGGGACGACCAATAAGACGACAATGCAGCCCAACCGACATCATTTTCGGTGCGGTTTCGCCTTCCATATAAAGGGTGTCAAACGTGTCTTTCAGATATTGGAAGAATTGCTCACCAGAGTTAAAACCTTGCGCCGTTGAAAAACGCATGTCGTTTACATCGAGTGTGTAAGGGATCACCAATTGCGGATGACCAGTTTCGGTGTGCCAATAAGGCAGGTCATCATCGTAGGCATCTGAGTCGTAAAGGAAGCCGCCCTCTTCTGCTATCAAGCGACGCGTATTTGGCCCCGTTCGACCGGTATACCAACCTTGTGGTCGTTGACCCGTCACTTGTTGGATAATCTCAATCGCCTTGGTCATATGATCACGCTCTTCTGACTCATCAATGTATTGATAGTCTATCCAGCGATAACCGTGACTACAGATTTCGTGGCCCGCTTCGACCATGGCTTTGGCAACATCTGGGTGACGCTCAATCGCCATTGCGACCGCAAAGACGGTCAGTGGGATTTCATATTCATCGAACAAGCGAAGAACACGCCATACACCCGCACGGCTACCATATTCATAGATGGATTCCATGCTCATGTGACGTTCGCCTTTGATCGGCTGTGCTGACGGGATCTCTGAGAGAAAGGCTTCAGACTCGTCGTCTCCATGTAACAAACAACGCTCACCACCCTCTTCATAGTTCAATACAAAAGAAACCGCGACGCGCGCATTACCTGGCCATTGAGGGTTTGGAGGGTTAGCTCCGTAACCGATCAAATTTCTTGAATAATCCTTATTCATCCAAGTACTCCTAACATAAGTGGTTGGCTTAGCCGCTCTTTCACTGGTTCATCAAAATGAATCAGTGAATGGATTTTCCAAAAACCGAGCAACCTTACCCCTGTACATTTATTGTATACAATTATTTATCTCAATGTAAAGATTTTGTTATTCAAGTTAAATTTTGTTACTTTTGTAATTTAAAAACAATAACTTAACAAACCACAACCTCACCAAAAAACGATAATCAGGATCTATAAAGCCAGAAAAAAAGACACAATAGTTAACATTTTTCCAACAATTCGCTTTACTAATTGTGTACAGTTCGTACATAGTTAGTGATAACAAAGTGACCAGTTGCACTCTTTTGCAAGGTCGAAATGGATACATAAACCACGGAACAGAGGAGCGCCAAAAGCGCTATTAAAGGACTATGGGAAGATTAACAACACACGTATTAGACACAACTCACGGCTTACCGGGTGCAGAGATCAAGGTAGAGCTTTATAAGGTCAATGAAGACTCAACAGAAAAGTTGGCGACGGTAATCACTAACTCCGATGGCCGAACCGATGCGCCGATTCTGGCTGGGAATGAATTCCGACCGGGAAAATATCAATTGGTATTCTATGTAGCCGACTACTACAAAAACAAAGGTGTGGAATTGGATGGCGTGCCTTTCCTAGACGATGTGGTTATTCGCTTCGGCTTGGATGATCCCGATGCGCACTACCACGTTCCGCTTTTAGTCTCACCATACAGTTTCTCGACTTATCGGGGCAGTTAGTCCCGATGCTTAGAATCCCGATCTAGGCTCTATCACCCAATAATAAACAGATTCATGCGTGCATCTAAAAAGATGCGCGCTCAGTAGGGTCTGTTGACCTTTCGAGCTGATTTTTGCAGCGCTTTGTGGAAAATTTCTACAAGGCAGAGGCTTTGATGTGTAGCTAGCCTACATGAGAAGCCGATAACGCAGTAGAAATGAACCACAAAGGCTGCCCGAAGGGTTCGGCTAGAATCGTTTTATGCTTTGTTAAGAAGTATTTACTTAGAGTGACTAGGCTACATACTCCTTGCCGCGCCTAAAACGATTCTATCTCGAACAAAATTTAACCGCGAAAGGTCAACAGACCCTCAACACGCTCACATAAAAATACTAACAACGTTAACAGTTAAAAAATGAGCCACGAAAAGCTTATTCATAACGAGTTAGAGCTAGGAAAAACCTTAAAACTTAATATTGAAATCTCGCTGTATTCAATAAATGGATCACAACATAAAAGGACTTGCAGACATGAGTGAGAGTAAAACAGAAATACTCAACCAAAATGCGAACAACGGAATTTTAGAGAAACTCTTTAAGATTAAGGCACACGGAAGCAGCGTAAAAAATGAGTTAGTCGGCGGTGTCACCACCTTCGCAACCATGGCTTATATCATCTTCGTTAACCCACAAATCATGGCCGCTTCAGGTATGGATGCAGGGGCTGTATTTGTCGCTACCTGTATTGGTGCCGCGATTGGTTGTTTGTTAATGGGCTTATTCGCGAACTGGCCTGTCGGCCTTGCACCGGGCATGGGCTTGAACGCCTTCTTCTCTTTCACGGTTGTGAGCGAAATGGGTTACAGCTGGGAGGTGGCACTGGGTGCGGTGTTTATCTCCGGTATCTTGTTTGTCGGGATGAGTTTTTACAAAGTCCGCCAATGGATCATCGAGAGTATTCCAGAGAGCTTGCGCTATTCAATGACTGCAGGTGTTGGTTTGTTCTTAGGTCTAATTGGCTTAAAAACAGCGGGTATCGTCGTCGAAAACCCAGCAACTTTGGTTTCATTGGGTGACTTCACGAAACCAGAAGCTCTGCTTGCTGCGATTGCATTCTTGATCATTGCGGTTCTGAGTGAGCGTAAAGTGTTTGGCGCGGTGCTTATCGGTATTTTGAGTGTAACGCTAGTCGGCATGATGCTTGGCCTAGTTCACTACGATGGCTTCTTCGCTGCACCACCAAGCTTAGCGCCTACCTTTATGGCAATGGATATCGCCGGTGCACTAAACGTATCGATGATCAGCGTTATCTTGGCTTTCCTTTTTGTAAACATGTTCGATACAGCTGGTACCTTGATGGGCGTAGCTGAGCGTGCAAACCTGACCAACCCTGAAACGGGCAAGATTGAAGGCCTAAGCAAAGCACTGAAAGCCGACAGTATTTCAAGCGTGGCAGGTGCGTGTGTAGGCTGTCCGCCAGTAACCAGTTATGTAGAGAGTGCAGCCGGTGTTGCAGCAGGCGCACGTACAGGCCTATCTGCGATTGTGGTTGGTGTGTTGTTCTTAGCGGCAATTTTCCTATCTCCACTTGCTGGCATGATCCCCGCTTACGCAACCTCTGGCGCGTTAATTTACGTAGCGTTCGTGATGATGAGCAGCATGCAGCACGTTGATTGGAAAGACTTCACCAACGGTGCTCCCGCAGCCATTACAGCGTTAATGATGCCTCTGACCTTCTCTATCGCGAATGGTATCGCACTGGGTTTCATTACCTACACAGTGCTGAAACTGGCGACAGGCAAAACAAAAGACGTCTCGATTTCGATGTACTTCTTAGCGGCTATTTTTGTCGCGAAGCTCGTGTTCATCGGTTAATCACCCAACGTAACTATCGCTTGGCTTGTTCGCAGGCCGAGCTATCAAGTCACATGCTAGAACAACATTTTTAAGAAAAAGCTAATTGTGCTAATCAGCGGAACACACAAATATCCGCTCGGTTAGTGCACCTTTTTTATGACCCTACGCAGTTTGTAGAAGTCATTATTTGACCGCCAATCGCCTGTAAACGGAAACACAGGCAGAGGAATATCAAATGAAACTTCTGTACACCCTAAATGAAAGACCGCCTCACGGCTTAACCTTCCTACTCGCATTACAGCACATGCTCGCCTCAATTGGTGGCATCGTCGCTGTTCCCCTTATTGTCGGCGCGTCAATTGGCTTGCCTAACACCGAGATCGTTTCGCTGATCAATGCTGCGCTGCTGGCGTCAGGTATTGTAACCGTCGCTCAATGTCTCGGTTTTGGCCCTGTTGGCATTCGACTGCCTGTGGTGATGGGTTCGAGCTTTGCCTTTTTGGGCGTCGCCATTTCAATCGGCAACGAAGGCGGTGTCGCCGCGATCATGGGCTCGGCACTTATCGGCTCATTCGTGGTAATTGGTGCCAGCTTCTATATGGACAAGGTTCGAAAACTGTTCCCGACCGTGGTAAGTGGTGTGGTGGTTACCTTAATCGGCTTAACCATTTTACCGGTTGCCATGAACTGGGTTGGCGACTCTCCTGCCAACACGGAACAATTCGCCACTCTACCTAAACTGTTTCTCGCACTGGTCTCTTTGGGGATAGTGATTGGCGTGTCGGTTTACTGTAAAGGCGCGGTTGCTGCTTCCGCTATCGTGATTGGTTTAGCGGGGGGTTACATTGTGGCGCTATCGCTTGGCATGGTCGACCTTGAGCAAATCAGTTCTGCCGCTTGGGTTGGTGGCCCTGAACCTTTCAAATATGGCTTCACCTTTTCTGCGAGTGCCATCATCAGCATGAGCTTGGTGTACATCGTGGTTATCGCTGAAGCAACGGGTGATTTCATGGCACTCGGTAACAACTGTCAAACCCAAGTATCCGGTAAAGATTTAAAACGTGGCCTTCTAGGCGATGGCCTTGGCAGTACCTTATCTTCAATTTTAACGGCAATGCCACTGGCGTCATTCAGCCAAAACGTCGGTATTGTGGGTATCACAGGTGTAGCAAGTCGCTATGTAGTAGCTGCAACCGGTGGTTTGTTAATTTTAGGTGGTTTATTCCCGAAATTAGCCGCTATTGCCGTCACGATTCCGAAACCTGTTTTGGGTGGTGTGGGCTTTGTGATGTTCGGGATGATTGCTTACGCGGGTATCCGCATGTTGATCAAGGCCGCAGACACCAAGCGAAATGCCTTAGTAATCTGTGTAGGTTTAGCGTCTGGCTTAGCCGTCACCTTCGAACCAAGACTGCTACAACACTTGCCACATGATTTGGCGACCTTCCTTCACTCGGGCATTACCACAGGCACCATCATGACGGTTGTTCTTAACCTTGTATTGCCTAAATCTTCACGCGCAGAAGAACAAGAAGCCTTAGCCGAAAGCCAAGCGCAAGTAGAGCTAGAAATGAAAGAACAAGCAGAAGAAGAGCTACACTCAAACGAACAGCTAGAGATTCAACAAGCAACAACAGAAACTGACGTTCAAACGGCATCAGATAACCCTGAGCCAAAAACGAACTAACTGATTCTCGAACTAGCGTAAAACCGATTTCCGTAGAATCACGGGCGTAATGAGAACACTGAATGTTTCATCGCCCTTGATTCGAATTTATCTTTTAACAACAAATACCAAATAAAGACCCTCTTCCCTGAAAAGGCTGAGATGGCTAAGGACTACTATGAATGGAAACCATCTGGATTAAGAATCCTCTCGCAATCTACACTGGCTCACTGGCTGATGCAGAAGGCGGCATTGTCATTAAAGGTAATAAAATCATTGAACTGGTTGGCAAACACAAAGAGCCGACCTCCCCCGTAGATTACAGCGTCGACGCCTCTCGTCATGTTGTGACTCCTGGGCTTATCAATGCGCACCACCACTTCTATCAAACCCTAACGCGAGCCTACCCTGGCGCACTCAATAAAGAACTCTTCCATTGGCTGCAAAGCCTCTACCCGGTTTGGGCCAACCTCGATTCTGAGATGATGAGCCTTGCTACAGAGCTGGCGCTGGTCGAGTTAATGATGTCGGGCTGTACTACAGCGTCGGACCATCATTACTTGCTGCCAAACGGGCTTGAACACGCCATTGATTTACAAGTCGAGGCGGCAGAGAAGTTGGGCGTAAGGGCGATATTCACTCGCGGTTCCATGAGCCTTGGGGAAGATGAAGGTGGACTACCTCCACGACACACCATTCAAACCGAACAAACCATCATTGATGACAGCCAACGCTTGATTCGTGATTACCACCAGCGTGATGAAGGGGCGATGATTCAAATCGCACTCGCGCCTTGTTCGCCATTCTCGGTCACCACAGATCTGATGAAAGAGACCGCCAAGATCAGTGAGCGTGAGAACGTAATGATGCACACCCACCTGTGCGAAACCTTAGACGAAGAAGACTTCTGTATTGAGAAGTTTGGCCTGCGCCCTGTCGATTACCTAGAAGATGCCGGCTGGCTCAATGAACGCACTTGGCTTGCTCATGGTATTCACTTCAACCCAGAAGAGATTAAGCGTTTGGGTAAAGCAGGAATAGGTATCAGCCACTGCCCAACTTCCAACATGATGTTGGCTTCCGGTATTTGTAAGAATAATGACCTCGAGGCCGCGGGTGTAAAGGTCGGGCTGG
This sequence comes from Vibrio sp. 10N.222.51.C5, assembly GCF_041474575.1. Taxonomy (NCBI): domain Bacteria; kingdom Pseudomonadati; phylum Pseudomonadota; class Gammaproteobacteria; order Vibrionales; family Vibrionaceae; genus Vibrio; species Vibrio sp. 10N.222.51.C5. Next base: position 95,974 of record NZ_JBFRUJ010000022.1, on the reverse strand, counting down.
GTGTGGACGGTTCTGCTTCAAACGACGGCTCCAATATGATTGCCGAAGTTCGCATGGCGATGTATCTACAGCGCCTGCAATATGGCTCTGCAAATGTTTCACACTTTGATGCATTGCGCTGGGCAACATCCGGCTCTGCAGCAGCAATGGGCAGAACCGACATTGGTACGCTAGAGGTCGGCAAACAAGCCGACATCGCGATGTTCAAACTTGATGACATTCGCTTCTCTGGCAGCCACGATCCACTTGCAGCACTACTACTCTGCGGCGCTCAACAAGCAGATAAAGTGATGGTTGCAGGTAAGTGGCGAGTGAACGATGGCGCTGTGATTGGCGTAGACATGGAACAACTAATGCACCGCCACCATGCAGCTGCAATGAAGCTAGGTAAACTGGCGATGAATAACTAGGTACACGCCAACTAGAAAAGCGAAAACAAAAAGGCCGACATGATGTCGGCCTTTCTTGTGTCACTAGAGAAATTGAGTGATAACAACTGGATGCTTTCGACTAGACAAATTTCGACTTAGTTGTACGCTCGAGCAAGTATTCCCTGTCCCTGATATTCATACATTCCAGCATCGTTACTGATGAACACTGACTCACCTGAACTCAGCATTAACTTGTGCTCTTTAGTTGAAACCGTTACCTCACCACCGATACAAAATAAAATCTCTGCGCTCCGTAGATACTGTTGGCAGACCTCTTCGTTCACTGACAAGATGTCGAAGCCGAAATCATCAACAGGTATAGGGAAACTCAACTTGTCTTCTTTCTCGATAGGTTTCAGTTTGATGCCTTCGATATCCGTCGTTTCAAAACACGTATTATCAATCAATTCAGGTACATCGATAAACTTAGGAGTGAGACCTGCACGTAACACATTATCTGAGTTCGCCATAATCTCTAGCCCAGTACCTTCGATATAAGCATGCGGGGTTTCGGCATGCAAAAACATTGCCTCACCCGGTGCAAGCTCGATTGTGTTCAACATGAGTGGCGAAAATAAACCAATATCATCGACATAATGCTGTTCAAAGCCTTTGCTGTACTGTAATGCTTCTCGCCCCATAGCAGTCTTCGCTCTACGTTCATAAGCCGAATACAGCTGCTCTAGCGCTAACTTTTTTCGCTCACCTTCAAGTGTCATCACCGAGGTAAAAAACACTTTCAAGCCTTCGCTGTTGGGACTAATTGCTAGTGCAGAGATCTCAATATCCAGTGCGCTAATTTCGGCTTCTTTAAACAGCTCTATAATTTGCGGAATAGGCCTAAAACCATTCATAGCTTTGTAGAAAGTCAGCGCATAAACCAGTTCAGGTTTATGGTTAGGATCTTTGTAGTTTCGATTCGATGCATCCAAACTAATGCCTAGCTTATTCTCTCGTTCAAAACCAAGCTGGGCCTTTTTCTTACTTGGGTGTACTTGTATCGATAGAGGGGTTTCTGCTGCGAGAACTTTAAACAAATAAGGTAGTTCGCCGAACCTTGCTTCCGTGTATTCCCCAAACATTCCCTTGCTATCTTGGCTTAAAACCTCCGATAGCAGCTGGCCTGTATCAGCAACTCTTGAGCAGCCTCTAGGGTGAGCCCCCATCCAAATTTCAGCTTGAGGTTCGGAATTAGGATTTTGAATATCAAACAGCTCAGAAATAGACTGTTTACTTCCCCACGGATAATGCTGAATAACATTATCTAATTTAAATAAAGACATAGATATTTCTTTGTATCACTTGCAAGTAATCAAACTTAGTCAGCTACTTAACATTAATCATTGACGCACCCAACTTGAGGGTAGCAGCGATATTTCGAGATGTTTGAGTCACGTTCATGCTCGCCTCTTGAAGCACTTGTTCAAGGCTCTGTGGTGAGCGAACAGTGGCAAAAGCACTGTCGATTGTGGCGTATAAATCATCGATTTCAGAACCTAAAGAACCTGCAATTCCAATCACTGGAATCGACTTCGCCTTAGCTCGCTTAGCAATGCCAAATGGCGTTTTACCTTGCAGGGTTTGGTTATCCATTTGGCCTTCGCCCGTAATCACCAGATCAGCCTGTTCTAGAACTTTATCAGCGTCTAACGCATCTAAAATCATCTCAATCCCAGGCTTAATTTGAACATCAAATAACAAGGAGACACCCAAAGGGGTGCCACCCGCAGCTCCAAACCCAGCGCTAGAACAACGGTCGACACCAGTTATTGAGAAAGCAACCTTGGCAAAGTTAGATAAACAACGCTCTAATTCAGCAATCAAACTTGGAGACGCTCCTTTTTGAGGACCAAACACCTCACTAGCTCCATTACCCCCAACAAGTGGGTTCGCAACATCGCATGCCACTATGAATTCCACTTGCTTACAACGGGGGTGAACACCAGACAAATCGATGCGGGCAAGATTAGAAAGCGCAGCACCGCCTTTTGGTAATTCGTTTCCTTCTCGATCCAGTAGCTTTCCACCTAAAGCCTGTACGATACCAGCCCCACCATCGTTGGTTGCACTACCACCGAGGCCAAGCATTATTTTGCTCACACCTAGACCTAATGCTTCACATATGAGCTCGCCAGTACCATAGGTAGTGGTCACTGCAGGGTTACGTTGAGAAACATCGAGCAGATCTAAGCCTGATGCCGCCGCCACTTCAATTAAGGCAGTACTGCCGTTATCAAGTAGCGCCCATTGAGCCGTCACACCACAGTCGAGTGAATCTAACTTTAGCGGCCCGGTCACTGGCGAAAGTCTTATCTCGCCCTCTAAACCTTGCATCAACACATCAACCGTTCCCTCACCACCGTCCGCGAGAGGAAGGTGTACGTATTCAGCTTGTGGAAATACTTGAACAAAACCTTGTTCAATGCATTCACAGACCTGCTTAGCTGTCAGCGACTCTTTAAATGAGTCTGGAGCAATCACTATTTTCATCGAAGATATTCACTCTAGAGCAGTAAGAACAAAAACGCTGAAATGACCAGGCCAATACCTAAAACCACCGGGTAGGCTATTTGACTAATGTCCTTCGCCATTTCAGGCTCTTCTTGCTTCTGAGATTCAGAGTCTGACTTTGCTTCACTGTGAGTATTGCTCGCGTCTTGAGAACAGTCGTCCTCTGAACCGAGCAACTTCATAATCTGTTGAGTCGAATTCGCGGCCAATAACTCATCACGGAATTCATCGTCTACAAGAGAAGACGTCAATGTCGTTAACACTTCCATGTGCGTAGATCCAGCTTCTGCTGGCGGGATCGCAATCAAGAAGATCATATTGACGGGCTCATCACCATCAATACCCTGCCACATCAATTCATCTTTAACGAAAGCACAGGCAAACACAGGCTCAATAACCGCCGGAGATTTACCGTGAGGGACCGCTAAGTACTCACCCAGAGCTGTTGGCCCCTCTTCTTCACGATGCAATACAGCATCTAAAAACTGCTGTTTATTTGTTAATTTTCCAGCTTGGTCGATCTTGTCAGTCAATGCGTTAATAGCTGCAAATCGGTCATCGAACACCGCATCTAACAGAATTAAGCTTTCGGACGTTAGGTTAGATAATTTCATGCGCTATTCCTTATGACTCTTCAGCCAAACAAATTGAAACGGTTTCAATGTAAAGACATTTGCTAACTGCTCACGACTAATCAAGTCATAACCACTTGCATCAAGGCAAATCTCTTGCGGCGCCTCACTTAAGTTCAGAGCAAAGCGAATAGATTCATCTCCTTCGCCGCGCTGCAATGCAAACACCTTTTCACCTAGGTCTAGAACTTTTTGGCTCATAAGTGGAGAAAATGCAGGCTGAGTTTTACGCAGCTTCACCAACTCAACCATCTGGCTATAAACTTGTTGGCGCAATGAGCCTGCTTCGGCTAGCTCCGCCTCTAACTCGTCTAAACCGAACTTCTCACGATTGATTCTGCGGTTAATACCCGATTCAACCATCCCGTTAATATCATTCTCACTGCCCAGTAAACTGTGATAGTAAATCGCAGGCACACCAATAAATGAAAGCAAGATAGATTGAGCCGCCAAGAATTTTCTCGCTTTCTCATCATCACTATCGGAAGCTTCAGTTAATGCACTTAAGTAATTGATATTCAACTCATAAGGAGACTGAGACCCATCACTGTTGTTTTTATAGTTTACGCGACCACCTTTACGCTCAACCTGTTCACACATTAACAAACGATCTTCATTGGTCAGGATCCCTTCCGTTGGACGAACACCGACACCATCATGGCTCGCAAGGAAGTTAAAGTAAGTTGTCTTATTCCCTTGCTGCAGTGAAGCCATTGCTTCTTCGGTTAGGCCTTTCGCCCATTCGGTCAATACAGAACTGTTTTGACTCATGAATGCATGCAGAGTCAAAGGCGGAAGCGGGAACTGATACACCATGTGTGCTTCATTTCCTTGTCCGAAATACGAAATATTTTCCTTGTGTGGCACATTTGTTTCAGTGATTAGTAACGCGCCAGGAACCGTCTCATCAAAGATGATTCGCCATAGCTGGATAATCTGATGTGCTTCCGGCAAGTGAATACACGTTGTATTTAATACTTTCCAGATAAAACCGATGGCATCTAGGCGTATTGAACGGCCGCCGTTTACTGCATACATCAATAAAATATCGATACTTTCTAGCAACACTTTCGAGCTTCGGAAGTTGATATCAATTTGGTCTTCAGAGAAAGTAGTCCACACATGAGATGTCTCCCCCGAAGCCTTACTAAATGGTGTAAGGAGCGGTAAAGCGCGGGGGCGCGTAACACTCGAGTAGTCTAGGCTTGGGTCAGACTCAACAAAGTAATCTTGGTATTGCGTATCACCTGCTAAGTAACCTTGAAACCAATCACTGCTTTTTGAGATGTGATTGATCACACAGTCGTACATCAAATCAAAGTTCTCAGACAAAGCATTGAGGTGTTCCCAGTCACCCAACTTCTCATCGACCTTTCGGTAATCGACCACACTAAAGCCATCATCAGAGGTGTACGGAAACATAGGTAGAATATGGATATTGCTGATTGAGTCTTTTAGGTACTTATCAGCAAAACTTTTCATACTGCTCAATGTTTTTTCGTCGTTACGAGCAAAGCTGTCACCGTAAGTAATCAGGTAAGATGTATTCTCATCAACCCACGGTGTGTATTGTGGAGCACTTGGCTTCCATTTCTCAATTAAGGCTAAGATCTCTTGCGTTACCGAGTGTGCTTCTTCTTCACCATAAATATCGGCGACTTTGTTGAAGAGTATTTTTTCAATCATATCTTTGTCCTTATTGAGCAACGGCAAACGTTACGCGTAAATCGATGCTGTTGTTTGGTTGAACAACGGCTTTAGGAATACTCTCAACGCTTGTTGAGTCTGCGTACGTTTTTGGCTGTTCTCGGTAATCCACCAGCTCAACTTGCTGAAACTGTTCAAACGCATTTAGTTCTAGTTCAACGACTGAAGGCGTAGGGTTAAACAATCGAATGATCACCGCATCTTGTTTATAGAACGAGTGCCCGATACTTGATAGTTCAAGCGGCTGTTTGAGTGAAAGCAGGTTAAATGAAGCCAAACGCTCACGTGAATCAAATCGAACTTGGAAGCGCTCTAATCGATTCTCAAAACTGTTCAACATTTGCTTTTGATAGCTAAATGGTGCGTCAAGGTATTCGCGCTCTAACCGACGAATTGTGTTGTGCTGAGCATCTTTCGTTAATGCCAAAGCAAAACTAAATTGCATGGATTTTTGTAGTTGTGCATCAGGAGTGTGTACTACGGTATTATTGATGCCAGAAGCACGACCTGGTCGCCACGCTAAGTCATCTTTACCAAGTACACCAGTACCCTTGAAGAGGGTGAGTGCGATTTTGTCTGAGCGTTGCCCCTTGATGATTTGAAACTCTTTAAGCCCACTACCATTAATCACAACGGCTTTATTTGGCTCAGCTAACGCCACAGCACCTTCAGTGGTTTCGATATCAATAGGGCATTCTCGGAACTTATCCTTCCAACCTTCAATTGACGGCGCAATTGAACGCTCCATCAATGCAAATGGCTGGGTGCTAATCGAGGTGTTGGATTGAACGTCAGAATTAACTAACACACGCACTCGGTGATCTTTCGCCTGGTTGATCGTTGTGATGTTGACTATTAGCTGCTCGCTGCCATGGCTAAGCGTTAAGCTAATTTCAAACGTCGCCTGATGATCGTTCTGATTCGCAGTTCGGGCGCTAAGATCAAATGGAATATCGAGTGTCGCGCGCACTAACATCACTTGCTCAGTTTCACCTACCCGCGTTTCGATAAGCTCAATAGCGTGGTTATATAACGGTGTATCTCCTCGCAACGGTGAGAAATCATAGGAGTCGCCATCATCAGCTTGTTCTTCAAATGTAAGAAGTCGAGGAATAACGCGATTAGCCTTTTTATCGACTAACTGAAGCTGGCTTCCCTCACACGTCAGCATCATTACTTCATTTTCAATCGATATTTGCTTACGTACTTCCACTTGACGATTGATCACGTCACATGCCTGTACTTCAAATACTTGGTATCCCATCGCTGGTAAGTCATTAACTGAGATATTCAACTCGAAACGATAGTAAGGAGGAACCGCAACTTCTTTTTCACCGTCTTTGGTAACTTCAATAACCTTGCCACCATCTAACGTCTCTCGCTTAATCACTTCGATAGCACATTGTTCGTTGCCATCTGAGATTGCGATGCTTTCATGCGAACTAAATACCACGGCCTTAACAAGCCCTGTGTATGGTTTAATTTGGCCGTTGAACAACATCAACTCATTATCATGGCAGCTACTAGCAATCTCTTTGATAACAAGGTTATACAAACCGTGGCAAATTTCTTGAGCCTGCTTTAAGCGATGCATAATATCGGCATTGGTCGCATCACTATTGCAGCCACCAATACTATCGTGCGCATGACACTCAAGAATCTTCTTCCAAGCGATATCTATCAGCTCTGTATGGACAGTAATACCTTGTGCTTTCGCAATTGCGATGACAACTTCAAGCTTCTTAATCAAAAACTGCTCTATATCGAAATTTAGCTTTTTAATGTCATATCTAACTGAGCCGATCGTCTTATGAATTCGAGCGTAACGCGGGGCTTTAAATTCACCTTTATAAGTCTCAAAGCTATCGCTGTTATCGCGTAAAACATCAACAAATGCTTCCATAGAAGAGATCGCATATACGTCTTGCTCCGGTGAGCGATGCGAGGCAGCTTGTAACGTTTTAGGGAGCTCAGGATCAATATTCACCTGATCGCCACCAGATGGAATAAGCACTTCACTCAAGCCAGAGAGAGATTTGATTTTCTCGACCATTGGGAAGATTTTCTTGTCTAGATGATCAGGGGTCGCCACCATGTTTTTAGCTGCGCCATAACCATGGACAAGGTTATAAGCATAAATCACATCCCCGCCCGCAGAACGCCAATTAAAATTAGAACGCTCTACCTGTTGGTCATAATCAATTCCGCGCCAGAAAATAATATTATCGATTCCCATGCCTTTAAACAAAGTCGGCATTTGTGCGTTATGCCCAAACGTATCAGGTAGGTAACCCACCTTCATGCTATGCCCTAAACTTTCCGCAATATGCATACCGTATTTAAGATTACGAATGATCGACTCACCCGCCACATTATAGGTATCGGTCTGTGTATACCAAGGTCCTATAAATAGCTTCTTATCAGAAACGAGTTGTGCCAAGCGATCACGCATGTGCGGCAGGACTTTAAGATAATCCTCAACGATAGATGATTGACCATCTAAGTGATAACAACTGTACTCAGGCTGAGTTTCCAACGTTTCGATAACTTTAGTGAAGTTATACGTAGCCAAAACGTCACTGTCTTGCTGAGTAAAATACCACTCACGATCCCAGTGCGTATGTGGAATTACATGAATTTTAGCCATTGATTTATCTCGACTTATCTAAATTTTCAATTGAGGGGAAGCGGTCACTTCCCCCATTAAATTTCAAATGATGAGGACGCTTAATTAAGCATTACTCGGCTGAGGTTTGGTGCATAACAGCAATGCGACGGCAATAAACCCTGAACCAACGAACACGGATAAGGTGTAGCTAATTGGGTCTGATGATAGGAACCACCCCCAAACAGCTGGTAGCGGTAAGCTTTGGAAAACATTGAGGACAACCGCAAGTTGAGTACCTATGATTGAGCCAAGGATCATAATTGGGATCATCTTAGGGTTCTTAAGAATGAAGGGAATCGCACCTTCTGAAATACCAATCATGCCAAGCATTAGAGACGTCTTACCGACCGTTTGCTCTTCTGGGGTAAATACACGTTTACGGAATTTACCGTCTAGCATCGCAGCCAAGCCAACGCCAATCGGTGGGATAACAATTCCCAGCTCACGGGCAATTAGGTCGAAGCCTTCGCCCATCCCGTTAAGACCAAGCGCTACTGAACCTGCGGCTTTGTTGATCGGACCGCCTAAATCAAAAGCAGTACCTGCAGCAATCACCATCGAGTAAATACCCCGGCCTGCGTCGCCGGCTTCAGTGAACACGTTAATCATTGCAAGGTTTAGAGCACCAAAGAACGGATTAATCACGTACTCCATGGTTAACACCATCACCACGCCAGTTACCGCAGGTACTAACAGCATGGTTTTTAGAGTCGTAAGATCAGTTCTTACTCGAATAACATCGTTAAGGTAACGGACCAAATAGCCCACAAGGAAACCAATAGCAATGGCGCCGAAGAAGCCTGATGGCGCCCACCCTTCCAGGTCGAAAAATCGTTTGTAAGGCTCATCGGTCATCAAACCGCCAATAAAGGCTGGAATAAGTGCAGGTTTACCCGCAATCGAATAAGCAAGGTATCCGGCAAAGATTGGATACATAAACTTAATTGTCATGAAACCAAGCTTATCGAGCGTTTGAATTGGTGTTCCCGAAATATCAATGAACTCGCCAGTGATTTTCGCCACAGCCATCAATAACCCACCAAGTACAACCACAGGCAACATGTAGCTTATACCTGTCATAATATGACCAATGGCCACCTGGTAAGCGGAACGTTTTTCGTCATGCACTTCGACGTTAGCGTCAGACTTTTCTTTACCACGCAGGAAAACTGTCGGCAGTAAATCGTCAACACGTTTAATCAGCTCTTGGGTACGAACTTGTAGCGGGTTCGCGTTATCAAATCGTTCCATGTCCATAATTGGCACATCAACGGCTAATACCACACCGTCCGCAGTAGCGATATCATGAGCTGTCAGCTTGTTTTTAACACCATCACTACCTTGAGTTTCGACTTTAACTTCATAGCCTTGCTTTTCAGCCCAGCTCTGAATTTTTTTAGCTGCCATGAAGGTGTGCGCTATCCCTGTAGGACAAGCGGTCACTGCAACCAGTTTTTTCTTAGCCATGGTTTAATACCTTGTTCTTATCAACTGCGGCCAGTATATGAAGCGTGAATGTGTACCGACACTGTTTCATCGTACAACCGAAGTATCACGATACATCTGTGATTGAAGTCATGGTAATTTGCCTCATTTTCGCGCGTAATATTGATAGTTTCTTAAATAATAGCTGAGAGCAATGAACACATTTCAAGGTATAGAACGTGCGATTTACGAGTATTTGATCGGCCACGCCAGTGAGCTCCATGAGATTTCGGCTAAGACCATTGCAAATAAGGCTTTAACAACAACTACATCGGTAAATCGAGTTTGCAAAAAGATGGGCTACGCGAGTTACACTGAACTCAGGTATAAACTCTCTAATGAGCTCAAGCAAAATGTGACAACACCTTCAAGTCACATGAATCAGCAACAAATTGCGGGGGTTGCCAATACATTGAAGTTATCCCCTGTGGTGTATCTGTATTCACGCGGTGCATCCATCGTTAGCGTAAATTACCTGTCTCGATTTCTATCCTTAGCTAACGTACCTCACTTGGTAATCACAGATATTCACCAGCTCACCCGTGCCGAACTCGGTACTCTGCTATTGATCAGCAAGTCTGGTGAAACCAACGCTGTAATAGAAATGGCGCAAAATGCTAAGCGTAAGGGATTGAAGGTGGTAGGAATAAGCCATCAAGGCTCAACACTCGACCAGGTTTGCCACCAAAACGTAGCACTAGAAGAGCAAGTGGATGGCATCTCTTTATATGGTAGGGAGTCTCAGATTCATTCATTGCAAATCGTAGACCAAATTGGTAAAGAACTGCTGACCTTTTAATCTCACCCTTTTCCTGTTCTCCAAATACAAAAAGAGCAGCGCTTAAGGCTGCTCTTTGTTTTCTACGATATTATGGACAAGGAATGCTCTGTATATTCATCAAATTACAAGTTCATGACAAACCCTAAACGTACTGCATAATCGTTTTCTCGATTGCCGTTAGAGTCCACATAGGTTTCATCGACAGACACTAGCTCCATGTATGGCGTCCAAGTTTCATTAACCTTATAGTTAACCATAACAGTATGTTCCCAATAATCATCTCGACCAGTGCCTTGGTCAACACCGTCTTGATAACGGTATCTCGGGTTATACATTAGCCCCACATCACCAAAGCTTTTAGATAGCCAGATATCAAACTGATTCGAAGCACCACGAGTTGTGCCACTGCCATCCAAGTAATCTTTCCCGTTTGCATCGTTGGACCAGTTATAACGATAACGACCAGTTAGAGAAACTCCGTTTTCGAAGCTTGTACCCAACTTCAAGTATGGACGGTATTCAGTCCAATTTGGTGCTGTCACTGTGACAAGACCCGGAGCCCAATACCACTGCTCATTGATTTCGAACTTGTATGTCGCCTCAAATTCTTGCGCAGCAGCCTTTAGACCATTAGTGTCTTCATCATTTGAATCGTTACCAGCAAAGTAACCGTCGTTATGAATCTGGGCGGCCTCCGCACTGAAGTAAAAACCAGTATCGAAGGTGTGCATGAATTTTACTCGGCTGTCGCGAATATCAGACGCAGTGTTATGACCAAAACGCACGTCTAACTTAGTTTCACCAGCAAAAGTGGGCATAGAAGAAAGGGCAATAAGAGTAGAACAAAGTAGAACTTGGCTTTTCATTTTTTACCTTTATAGTTTTATTAGGATACGAGCTTTCGCTTTCGCCGCCACTATAAAACTCAGGAATTAAACAAGTACAAAGTATCGTGATACATTCGCTGTATCACCGTTCGACTTGAATATTGGTCACATTGGAAACATGAGCCAAGTCTACTTTTTGGATATTTGGGGAGAGGCTTTTTTAGAAAAAATAAGGCGTTTTACATTAAGGTGGCTAGCTCCATTTCCTTATAATGTCAGAGCTAACCATCGTGTTAAAAATACCTAGTGTAAGCAGTTTAGAGCTTCATTATTTGATCACTAATCCATCAAGCTCTTAGACTTAATCGCTTTCTTAGAAAGCTCTTTCGCGAACTCAGTGATGTCTGCTTCGAACTCATCGACGCTTTGGCGGATGTCATCCAGTTGAACCGTCTGCATCACGCGGTTTTCCATTACGATTTGGCCGTTAACAATCGTGGTGTCGATGTTGCTTGGGTTCGCTTGATAAACCAAAGTCGCGTATGGGTCGTAACTTGGCATCATGTTCGCCGATTGTGTCTCGACAATCACGATATCCGCTTTTTTACCGGCTTCAAGAGAACCGATTTGGTCTTCCATGTGTAGGGCTTTTGCGCCACCTAATGTCGCCATCTCAATCACTTGTTCAGGAATCATAATAGTGCGGTCAGAATGCTTTAAGCGCTGCATGTTAGCTGCGTAACTTAATGTGCGCATGATATCGACTTGGTTTGAGCTCATTGGGCCGTCGGTTCCTAAGCCAATGCGCATGTCGGCACGATACATCTCCCAAGCAGGCGCAATGCCTGTCGCCCCTTTGGCGTTCGCCATTGGGTTGTATGAGATACCTGCATCTGCTTGTTTCAATAGCTTTTGGTCATTTTCTGAAAGGTGGATGCCGTGAGCAATCACTACACGCTCATCAAGCACACCGATTTCATCCATGTATTCAACTGGCGATGTCGCTTTGGTTTCGTCTTTGATGCGCTTTTCTTCATTCGGGAATTCAGCAACGTGAATCAACACGGGTACATCGTATTGAGCCGACAGTTTATTAATTTCTTGCAGCTTATCTTTACTCACGGTGTACACCGCGTGTGGTGCATAAGCAGGTGTGATTAACTCGTCGCTTTTGTATTGCTCAATAAAGCCTTTGGCATACTCAATCCCACCGTAAGGTTCTTTAGCATCGACCACCGGGAACTTAATCACGGTTTCGCCGAGCACGGCGCGTAATCCAACTTCTTTGGTCGCTTTTGCCATTTCATCCATGTGGTAATACATATCGGCATAAGTGGTTACACCGCTCTGTGCCAATTCGATAGAACCAAGCTTGGTTGCGTTGTAAATCAGTTCACGGCTTAGCTTTTCGGCTTCTAGAGGGAAGAAGTAAGCGAACAAGCGGTTCGAGATGCCCTCTTCCCCTAAGCCACGAAACGCGATCATCGGTAAATGGTTGTGTGCATTCACCATACCCGGCATAACAATCCCGTCTTGGGCGTCAATCACCTTTTCAGCGCGATATTGAGTGATCAAATCCTCGGTACCGACTGCGATGATCTGGTCGTTTTTCACTACAACAACACCATCTTCAATCACATCCATTTCTGAATTGATGGTGAGAACCTGTCCGTTGGTGATGATCAGATCAGCGTTGTATGTTTGCGTCGCGACCGTTGAACCGCAACCTGCAAGCAGAACTGCGCTGATGGTGCATGCCAAGCTTTCAAGCGTCATTGCTAAACCTTAATGTTGTGCGTGTAATATTGTTAGCGGCTTCATCTATAAGTTTCCAGCTTTTCGCTTTTCAGAAGAGTAAGTGCCGCCAATTTTCGCGATACTATAACCTGTCATTTAAATAAAATGGCATACCTAATCGAACCGAATTCAAGATAAATGAGTTATTGCACAACAGGTCACAAAAGAGGTTCTGCGCTTATAGTCACTCACACACCTAGATAAACGTTCAAACAACATTAGCTTTTCACACCACAGCCTTTAATCACTAACTGTGTGATGAACTGAGCGGCATCGGCATAGTCTTTATCATCGAGTTGGTCCTTCTGCATCACGCTGCAAATCTGCCAGCCAAAATCGGCGTAGGTTTGAGTTGCCGCCCAGATGGTAAACATCAGGTGATGAGCGGGAACATCGTCCATTAGGCCCTGCGCCGACCATGTCGAGAACTTATCAAGAATCATCTGGGATTGCTTATACAGCTCGTCACCAATCTCTTTCGGCAATACTTTAGCGCCAGACATCACTTCATTGGCAAATACCTTAGAGGCATGTGGATGATCGCGAGAAATGATCAGCTTGGTTTGAATATATTGAGACAAGGCTTCAACAGGATCGCTGAGCTCTTCAATCGGACGAGACGCTTCTAGTAAAGGCTGAGTGACGGTTTCAAGCACAGCGTTGTAGAGCTTATCTTTTGAGCTGAAATAATAGAATACGTTAGGCTTGGGAATGTCGGCCGCTTTCGCGATATCGGCCATTTTTGTTGCAGCATAACCATGAGTGGCGAATTGTTCACACGCGACTTCGATGATTAAATCTTGATTCTTTTGTCTGATCCTAGACATATTGCATCCTTTACAGCTCGTTACTAAAATCATAGTAATCAACGTGCTTCATTAGTCCAGAAGATAATCTCAGAACTCAAGGTCACCGCATTGATAACAATAAAATGGCCGCTCTATTTGTTAAGAAGCGACCATTCCATACCGTGTTTTTGAACTGTTCAAGTTAAAGAATCAATATCGCGCGGAAGTCATTCACATTGGTCAGAGTTGGCCCCGTGGTAAGAAGTACATCGACTTGCTTGAAAAAGTCGTAGCTATTGTTGGCATCGAGGTAGTCTTGCGCCTTAAGCGACAGGCTCGAACCTTGTTGCCATGTTTGTGGGGTAATCCACGCGCCCGCATTGTCTTCCACACCATCAATCCCGTCGGTATCAGCAGCCAATGCAAATATGTTGTCTTGGCCTTTAAGCTCGTTATATAGGCTCAACAAGAACTCACAGTTACGCCCACCGCGACCATTGCCTTTAACGGTTACTGTGGTTTCGCCACCGGAAAGTATCACGCAAGGCGTCTCAAATGGGTGCTTGTGATTGGCCACTTGCTTAGCCAACGCAGCGTGCACCTTCGCAACATCTCGCGCTTCTCCCTCTATGCAATCACTCAACATATAAGCCGGAATGCCTAAGCCTTCAGCTTCTGCTGCAGCGGATTCCAATGCCGACATCGGGGTGGCGATAATATGGTGCTCTGCATTTTTCCAACATACGTCATCTGGCTTAACGGTTTCTGACTCTGGATTATTTAACCATTCAAATGCCGAGCGTGGTGTTTCTATTTGATAACGTTCTAAAATTGCCATCGCATCAAAACGCGTGGTGGTGTCTGGTACGGTTGGGCCAGAGGCAATCACACTAATGTCATCACCCGGTACATCAGAAATCGCCAGTGACACTACCCTTGCAGGATACGCCGCTTTGGCGAGTCGACCGCCTTTTATCGAAGATAGATGTTTACGAACACAATTCATCTCATCAATGGCGGCGCCTGATTTGAGCAGCGCTTTATTGATTTGTTGCTTCTCTGCCAAGCTGATGTCGCCACCGGGCAGACTTAGCAAAGCAGAACCGCCACCCGACAGTAGGCAAATAACCGTGTCGTCGGCACTCAAGCCACTCACTAATTGCAGCATACGTTGGCTCACTTCTAAGCCCATCGCATCTGGCACGGGGTGCGCTGCTTCAATCACCTCAATGTGTTCGCAAGGTGCGGTGTGTTCGTAGCGGGTCACGACTAAGCCTTCAAGATCACGCAGTGCGAGATCTTGTTGTTTCTTTGCCTGCCAAACCGCTTCAAGCTCTGCGGCCATCGACGCGGCTGCTTTTCCTGCTCCTATCACCACAGTACGCCCAGCTTGATTAGCAGAGCGATAAAAAATGTCTTGAGGAAGAAAAGGTTCGATGTGATTTTTAGGTAGCGCCTGATTAACAGCACTTGAGAAAAGGGTTTGCAGAAACTGCTTAGCATCAATGTCCATCAGCCACTCCTTAGTTGACGGAGAAAAAAAGAACCCCGATACAAGGCCAAAGGGTGCCTGCTAAGATCAAGTTGGAAAGGAACAACTTCAACCTCTGCCTCGTATCAGGAACGCGTATAAAAGGAGACGAAACTACGCGATTTATAAACAAACTGTTGGGCTACGAATCGATAGCAGCCCTAATTAATTAACGGATAATCGGTTGATTGATTAACCACTAAACGGACAAACCGTTAACTAGATTAACGAATCGAGTGATCAGAACGTTTCTCAATCGCTTGAATAAGCGCAGAGTGGTCCCAACCTTCACCGCCCATTTCGGCACACTCGCCAAATAGCTCTTGAGCGTTAGCCGTATTCGGTAGTGCGACACCTAATTCTTGTGCGCCCGTTAGCGCCAGATTCAAGTCTTTCTGGTGAAGTGAGATTCTAAAGCCGGGGTCAAAGGTGCCTTCGACCATACGCTCACCGTGCACTTCCAATATCTTAGAGTTAGCAAAGCCACCTAATAGAGCCTGACGTACGCGCGCTGGATCAGCACCAGCTTTCGAAGCAAATACGAGCGCCTCAGACACGGCTTCGATATTCAACGCCACGATGATTTGGTTTGCGACCTTACAGGTTTGGCCTGCACCGTTATCACCCACCAGCGTAATATTCTTACCCATGATTTCGAACAAAGGTCGTGCTTTATCAAAGGCGTCTTGCTCACCGCCCACCATGATAGTCAGCGCCGCATTAATCGCGCCCACTTCACCACCTGATACCGGTGCATCGAGGTATGAAGCACCACCTTCGTTGATTCGAGCTGCAATCGCTTTGGTTGCGATTGGTGAGATTGAACTCATATCGATAACCAGTTTTCCAGCAGCGCCACCGGCGGTAAGGCCTTGCTCGACGCCATTGTCACCAAACAGGACGTCTTCTACTTGAGGGGTATTCGGCACCATTAAGATAATGATATCTGCTGCTTCAGCCGCTTCCGCGGGTGAATGACAGACCGTTGCACCCGCTGCCACAAGATTGGCAGGTGCTGCATTAAAGTGATCCGACAGAATCAAATCGTGACCTGCTTTTTGAAGGTTACTCGCCATAGGTTTACCCATGATGCC
Source organism: Vibrio sp. 10N.222.51.C5 (assembly GCF_041474575.1). Classification (NCBI taxonomy): domain Bacteria; kingdom Pseudomonadati; phylum Pseudomonadota; class Gammaproteobacteria; order Vibrionales; family Vibrionaceae; genus Vibrio; species Vibrio sp. 10N.222.51.C5. The sequence continues at coordinate 79,722 of NZ_JBFRUJ010000022.1, read as the reverse complement.
AGTTCCGATAAATGCAATTTTAGACATGTTGTTCTCCTTAACGTTTGAGGGTTACCAGACGCAATTAACGGTACTGGTGCAGCCAACCAAGGCCTTCTGTCGTCGTTGTTTTTGGTTTGTATTCGCAGCCAACCCAGCCTTGATAGCCAAGCTCATCAAGATAATTGAGCACGAATGGGTAGTTGATTTCTCCGGTACCCGGTTCGTGTCGGCCTGGATTATCCGCCAGTTGCACGTGTCCGATTTGACCAATGCTCTGTTGCATAGTCGGCGTAAGATCGCCTTCCATAATTTGCATGTGATAAATATCGTATTGGATAGAAAGGTTATCGCTCCCTACCTCTTTGATGATCGCTTTAGCTTGCTCTGTGGTGTTTAAGAAGAAGCCCGGAATATCGCGTGTATTGATCGCTTCTATCACTAAGCTGATGCCTTCTGCTGCTAGCGCGTTCGCCGCGTAATGCAGGTTAATCACAAACGCCGATTGCGCGTCTTGTTGGGTCACACCTTGCGGAACAATCCCCGCCAAGCAATTCACTTGAGTACAACCGAGTGCTTTTGCGTAAGCGATTGCTTTAGGTACACCCGCTTGAAATTCTTCAACTCGTGCTGGGTCGACCGCGATACCACGATCGCCAGCATCCCAATCACCCGCAGGCAGGTTGAATAGCACTTGCTCTAAGTTGTTAGCATCGAGCTTTGCTTTGATTGCCTGAGCATCAAAGGCGTAAGGGAAAAGGTATTCCACACCTTGAAAGCCCGCTTCTGCGGCAGCTTCAAAGCGGTCCATAAAATCAACTTCCGTGAATAACATTGACAAGTTTGCTGCAAATTTTGCCATGACTCTGTCCTTATTCTTTATTTTTGAAAATCTGGTTATTTGTAGTAGAGCCTCGCTCTATTGGAGGCTTTTCCGTAGAGCTAAGCCTCAGCTCTACGGATACACATGACTTAATGATTACTTGTACGCCAGCGCCGTTGGGGCATCGCCGCGGCTTTCGGCAAGTGGCTCAAATTCATTAATAGCATTGATCTCAACGCCCATCGCAATGTTGGTTACTCGCTCAAGAATCAGCTCAACAACAACCGGTACTTTGTGCTTGTTCATCAGCTCTTTTGCTTGCTCAAACGCAGCGGCAATTTGCTCTGGTTCACGAACTCGAATTGCCTTACAACCTAAACCTTCAACAACCGCGACATGGTCAACACCGTAGCCTTCAAGCTCTGGCGCATTCTGGTTATCAAACGCCAGTTGTACACAATAATCGATATCAAATTGGCGCTGCGCTTGGCGAATCAATCCTAGGTATGAGTTGTTCACCAACACATGAATGTATGGCAGGTTGAATTGAGCACCGACCGCCAGTTCTTCGATCATAAATTGGAAATCGTAATCTCCAGAGATAGCAACGATATCGCGATTTGGATCAGCAGCTCGTACGCCTAATGCGGCTGGCGTTGTCCAACCCAATGGGCCAGCTTGACCACAGTTGATCCAGTTACGAGGCTTATAAACATGCAGGAACTGAGCGGCAGCAATTTGCGACAAACCAATGGTGCTCACATAGCAAGTGTCACGGCCAAATGCCTTATTCATCTCTTCATAAACACGCATAGGCTTCATTGGCGCTTCATCGAAATTGGTTTTACGCAGCATGGTCGACTTGCGTTCCTGACACTCGCTTGCCCAAGCATTTCGGTTCGGCAGTTTGCCAGCATCACGCCACTCTTGCGCCACCTCTACCATTAGCTCTAGTGCTGCTTTCGCATCAGAGACAATACCTAAATCTGGACAGAACACGCGACCGATTTGGGTCGGTTCAATATCAACGTGAACAAACTTACGACCTTCGGTGTAAACATCCACAGAGCCAGTGTGACGGTTTGCCCAGCGGTTACCGACACCAAACACAAAATCAGAGTTCAGCATGGTTTCGTTACCGTAACGGTGAGACGTTTGTAGCCCTACCATGCCTGCCATTAATTCATGATCATCTGGGATCGAGCCCCAGCCCATCAAGGTTGGAATCACAGGAACTCCAGTGATCTCGGCAAACTGTTGCAACAATTCAGACGCGCCAGCATTAATCACGCCACCGCCCGATACAATCAGCGGTTTCTCCGATTGAGACATCATGGTTAATGCTTTCTCAACCTGCGCGCGGGTTGCTTGCGGTTTGTAAGGTTCTAGCGGTTCATAGGTATCGATATCAAATTCAATCTCAGCCAGCTGAACATCAATCGGTAGATCAATCAGGATTGGCCCCGGACGACCCGAACGCATTAAATGAAAGGCTTTTTGGAATGCGCGTGGCACTTGTGCAGGTTCCAGCACCGTAGTCGCCCACTTAGTCACTGGTTTAGCGATAGATTCAATGTCGACCGCTTGGAAATCTTCTTTATGAAGACGAGCACGTGGCGCTTGGCCTGTGATGCATAGAATTGGAATCGAATCAGCAGACGCAGAATAAAGACCCGTGATCATGTCCGTTCCCGCAGGACCAGAAGTACCAATACACACACCTATATTGCCTTGATTAGTACGCGTGTACCCTTCAGCCATATGGGATGCACCCTCTACGTGACGAGCTAAGACGTGGTCGATTCCTCCGAGCTTTTTCATAGCCGCATACATAGGGTTTATTGCTGCGCCGGGAACACCAAATGCGATGTCTACACCTTCACGTTTAAGCACCTCTACCGCTGCTTCAATCGCTTTCATAATTGCCATTCGAACCTCCAGTTCAGATTGTATACAATTAAACTAACTTTTGTGTACTATGAACCATCCTCGCTATTTATCAACCCCAGAACGAAACAATTTCGTTACATCAACCCATCGCATTAAGTACGCACTCATCCTGAAAAGCTTACAATTCATTGCTTTACATAAAATATCTTTACGTAAAAATAAATTACAAAAAGATCAAATGATAAATAAATGTTAAATACCGTTTGCTTGTTTACAATTTATACAATATAAATATCCTTAAAAAGAGCATTTTGTATACAAAGTGGCATCGTATTGTTTAAAGGAGACAACAATGATGAATGACGTGAAAGAGAGAAAAGATGTGCTGTGTATGCAGGTACTTGGGAAGATGGACAACTCCGAGTACAAAGAGATCTTGTCTAAAGATGCATTAAAGTTCTTAGAAGCCCTTGTTAATAAGTTTGGAGATCGCCGTCATACCCTGCTAAATGACCGTGACATAAAACAAGCTCAATATGACAACGGTGAGTTACCTAATTTCAGAAAGGACACCATATCCATTCGTCAGAATAAAGAATGGAAAGTGGCAACACCGCCGCCAGAGTTACTGGATCGACGCGTAGAGATCACCGGACCTATCGAAAGAAAAATGGTGATCAACGCGCTAAACTCAGGCGCGAAAGTCTTCATGTGTTGTTTTGAAGATGCGTCTTCCCCGACTTGGGCCAATATGGTCGAAGGGCAAATCAACCTAAGAGACGCCAACCTTGGCACCATTAGCTACTTCGATGAGAAGAAGCAGAAGCGTTACCAATTAAACGACGATCCTGCACTGCTGATCGCACGCCCACGTGGTATTCATTTACCTGAGCAATCCATCCAATTCAACAATCAGCCTATCGGCGGTTGCTTGATGGACTTCGCCTTGTACTTTTTCCATAACTATCAATCACGAGCACAACAAGGTTTAGGGGTTTACTACTACATTCCCAAGCTTGAGAGCATGGAAGAAGCACAGTGGTGGGACGATATTTTCAGCTTCACCGAAAACTATTTCCACGTACCCAAAGGCACCATTCGTGCGACGGTTTTGATTGAGACGCTTCCAGCCGTATTCCAAATGGAAGAGATCTTGTACGCAATGCGTGATCATATCGTGGCAATGAACTGTGGCCGTTGGGATTACATCTTCAGCTACATCAAAACGCTGAAAAACCATAAAGACCGCATCCTGCCTGACCGCCACGGGATCGGCATGGATCAAGAGTTTCTAAATGCCTATAGCCAACTGTTGGTGCGTACTTGTCATGCTCGCGGCGCACTGGCGATGGGTGGTATGTCGGCCTTTATTCCAGCGAAAGATCCGCAAGAAATGGCGCGTGTAACCGCCAAGGTTATCGAAGATAAGCAAAGAGAATCTCAGAACGGACACGACGGCACATGGGTCGCGCACCCTGCACTGGTTGATTTGGCAATGTCGATCTTTGATAAGCACTTAGATGGCAAAGTAAACCAAATGGATTTTCAAAGCCCGGAGCATGTGATCAATGCAGACTCGTTGCTAAAACCTTGTGAAGGCAGCCGCGACGAAGCCGGCGTGCGCAAGAATATCCGTATTGCGCTGTATTACATCGAAGCTTGGATTCAAGGCTACGGCTGTGTACCTATCTACGGCCTTATGGAAGATGCCGCCACCGCAGAGATCTCAAGAGCCAATATTTGGCAATGGATCCACCACGGCGTCACGCTTGATGACGGCCAAACCTTTACCAAATCACTATTCCACTCTTGGCTTTACCAAGAGCTAGACACGATAAAACATGAAGTCGGAGACTCGCGCTATACAGCAGGTCGATTTGAAGAGACAGCTGATCTTTTCTATCAACTTTCTACAGCCAAAGAGTTCGCTGCCTTCCTAACTTTACCCAGCTATGGGCTATTACAAGAGTCCAGTTAGGACTCTTGTACCGAGCTGAATCAGTCGATGATATTCACAACAAGCGTAATGATTGGCTGACTTAGCTTGGTACACGGCCCCTTGAAAAACTAGGAGATAACATGGGAAGTTTGACTCTACAACAAGCGTTAACCATCATTGATGGCACCTTAAAAGCAGGAAACAAGATCCACACAGAACCTTTGACGGTCGCCGTCTTAGACAGCGGTGGCAAGCTGATTTCTCTGCAACGTCAAGACGGCTCTAGCATGATGCGACCAGACATCGCGATTGCTAAAGCGTGGGGAGCACTCGCACTGGGTTGTTCCTCTAGAAAACTCGCCCAAGATGCTGATAATCGACCAGCATTTATCTCCGCCGTAAACGTACTCGCACACGGAAACATGGTGCCAGTGCCAGGGGGCCTACTGATTCGAGATAAGGATAAAACGGTACTTGGTGCGATTGGGGTCAGCGGTGACATCTCAGACATCGACGAAAGTTGCGCCATCAACGGCATTGGTTGTGCAGAACTGTTCAGTGACGAGATGCTGCAAGCTTAACTCGCCAATTCGCTGTACTTGAAATTCTTAAACAAGCACAAAAAAACCGAAGCGATTAAGCTTCGGTTTTTTATTGAATCTAAAGGAAGATCAGAAAAACTACTCGTACGCGCTCAACCATGTTTTCAGAAGTTGGTTGGTGTTCTTCTTCTGACTCGCAGACAATGATTTAACCAGTTTTTTCTGCATTTCGACATGTTCAGTCATCATTTGGTCAATCAGAATAAGACCATCTTTAGTTAACTGGACACTCACGCTGCGTCTGTCTTCTTTGCTGTGTTCACGACTGATCAGCCCTTTGGCTTCTAGCTTATCAAGGCGATTGGTCATCGCGCCAGATGTCAGCATCATGGATCCAATCAGTTCAGATGGCGTCAGTCGGTAAGGCTTCCCAGAACGTCGCAACGTCGCCAGCACATCAAACTCACCCAGCTTCATGTCGTATTTTTTATGAAGCTCGGCAACTTGCGTCTCCATATACTTGGCAATACGCATAATCCGACCCATCATTGCCATAGGCTCAGTTTCTAGTTCGGGCTTTTCCTTTGCCCATTGCTCTACTACGCGGTCGATAGCATCCATTTGCAATCTCGCTCCGTTGTTAGTCTGATTACTTCAAACTAGTTTAACATAAAGATACTTTACAACCACTAGTTCTCAGTATACAGTTCACACAATAGTTATCTTAACGTAAAGATATTTTAAATGAACATATTATTAGCAATGATCCCCGCGTTCTTTTGGGGAACAACCTATGCAGTGACGCAATTTACGCTACAGGAGTGGCCACCATTATTATTGGGTGCTTTGCGTGCGTTACCTGCTGGTTTGTTATTGCTAGCAGTAAAACCAACACTGCCTAAAAAAGGCGAGTGGCAAATCATTTTCACACTGGGCCTTATCAATATCGCGACCTTCTTTGGCTTGATCTTCGTGATGGCGCTAACGCTGCCTTCGGCAATCTCTGGCGTGGGTATGATCTCTGTGCCAGTGTTCGCGATGATCTTCCACTGGGTAGTGAAAAAACAGCGCCCGCATCTGATTCAGGCCCTTTCGGGTATTGGCTTGATCACCTTAGCGTGGATACTGTTTAACCCAAGCCAAATTGCTCTGAACCCAATCGGTTTAGGCGCAATGTTCGCCGCAATAATGTGTATTGTCATCGGCAGCAGCATTACCAAGTCACTGGGTAACCGCATGCACTGGTGGAAGGTATTAACGTGGCAGTTGATTCTGGGTGGTACGATTTTGTCTGTCGCGTCTGGCGTTCATGCATTCATCGACCCGCAGCCTTATGTTAATGCCGTGACTCATTTCGATACTCGTAATGCTATGGGACTCGTGTGGGTGATTGGCCTAAACACAGCGCTGGGTTACGGCATGTATGTGTGGTTGCTACAACGTATGTCGGTGGTTGATTTCACCTTCGGTGGAATCGCAAACCCAGTGGCTGGCATCGTGACAGGCATGGTGTTAATGGGTGAATCATTCACTGCAGTACAATACTCACTAATGACCGGCATGATAGTGATGTCACTGCTACCACAACTTATCCTTGCGGTAAGACAACCCAAACAAGTTAAGCCTGTTACGCAGTAGACGCAGCCTCTTAAACGTATTGCTCAAAAACGCGCCTCATTAAGGGCGCGTTTTTTGTTGCTACGCTAACAGCAATAACCCAACAGCCATACTCGTTGAGTTGACCATTCCTTAAGTTAAATTAAACCTCACAAAGAACAATGACTTTACTTTAACTATCTAAAGCGAATTTATTTTCTATAAAATAATCATACTAGAGATTTAATTTCCACAAAAAACTCAAATTAGAGATAAAAAGACAAAACTTTTCTCCGACTACCTTTCTATACTGTGCCACGTCATTAAGGCGCCACAAGCTTATGATTTAAAATAATTATTAATGAGTAGTCACCATGAATTCGAAGTCTCTAACTATCTTGCTTTTTGTCTCTGTTTGCTTAATTTGGGGAACCACTTGGTTCGCTATGGAAGTAGCATTGCATTCTATCCCACCTATTTTTGCTACTGCGTTACGCTTTTTACTTGCAGCACCTCTGCTTGCGGTATTAGCGAAAGTCTTCAACCAACCACTGCTGTTCCCTAAAGGTAAGCGCCAATGGCTGCTTATTGTTGCGCTGATGTATTTCGCGATTCCGTTTACGTTGATGATCTATGGCGAGCAATACATCTCTTCAGGTTTAGCGTCGATCATCTTCGCCAACATGCCTGTGGTTGTGATGCTGATGTCTGGCTTATTCTTAGGTCTACGACTGGCGAAGCACCAGATATTCGGGTTGATTACTGCTGTTGTGAGCCTATGTCTAATCCTTGGTAATGAAATGCAGATGGGTGGCGATGACTACCTAATTGGCACGGTTTGCTTAGGCCTTGCTGTTGCGATTCACGCAGTGATGTATGTGCTGGTTCAAAAGCACTGCAAAGGCATTGAAGTACTAACCTACAACGCCGTACCGAGCCTAATTGCAGCTCTATTCTTGTTCGCTGTTTCAGCTATAGGTGAAAACGTGAATATTGAATCTTTCACTTGGGATTCAATCTCTGCTGTGGTTTACCTAGGCTTTGTGGCGAGTGTTGGCGGCATTGTTGCTTACTTTAAATTAGGTCAGGTTTCGACACCTTTCCAAGCATCTATCTGCTTCCTAATCTTCCCAGTGGTTGCGCTGCTGATCTCTTGCTACATCAATGGTGAGGTTCTATCTGAACAGTCACTTGTAATGATGATTCCTCTACTTTGCGGCATCTTACTGACCAAAGCACCAAAGGGAATCTTCAAGCTGCGTACCGAATTAAAAACCGTAAGAAACTGATCCGCGTGAAACCTATTTTGCGGATTAGATATACATATCCCACATAAACAAAAAGCTCCAATATCACTATTGGAGCTTTTTGCTTATTTCATAATATCGAGACCAACATTAGCGCCAGCTAAACATTCGCACTTCGTTGCCCTCTTCAGGTTTCTTCGGAATGTTTAAAGATAGCGCTAGAGAAACCACGGCCATCACTGCACCAATATAGAAAACCGTTGCAGGAGAAGACAACCAAATCACACCAAACACCACTGGAATAACGACCGCTGCAATATGATTGATGGTGAAAGAGACACCAGCGGTTGATGCCATGTCAGCCGGATCTGCAATTTTCTGAAAGTAAGTTTTGATCGCTAGTGCCAATGCAAAGAACAAATGATCGACCACGTAAAGTGCTGCCGCCCACTCTGCGTTTTGCACTAAGCCATAACCGACAAATACACCAATCAAACCGACATACTCGAAAATCAGCGCCTTACGCTCACCCACCACACCAATAAATCGACCAATACGTTTTGCGAACAAGAAGTTAAATAGGTAGTTGATTAAGAACAATAGCGTTATGTCAGCTGCCGAGTAACCGAATTTCTCTACCATCAGAAAGCCTGCAAACACGGTGAAGATTTGTCTTCTTGCACCACTCATAAACGTTAGTGCGTAGTAGAGCCAGTAACGCTTTCTCAATACCAGTTTCTTATTTTGTTGGGTCTTAGTCTGAAATTCAGGGAAACCAAAGGTCATCACCAAAACTAAAACAAAACCAATTCCGCCAGTGATGCCATACACCCAAGCAAAGTCGAGTTTGAGTTGCTCTAACATCACCCAAATAGAGCCATAAGTGATTAAAGATGCCAACGCGCCAACGGAGATCATCTTACCTAGCATCTCTGGCGCTTCTTCTTTACTCAACCATTGCAGTGACAAAGACTGCTTCAGCGTTTCAAAATAGTGAAAGCCCGTCGACATTAAAATGGTAGTCAGCAACAATCCAGTGAGTGAGGGGAACAGACCCGTAATCGCGGTGCCTACAGTGAGCATCGCCAGCGATATCAACATGAAGCGTTGCTCACGAATGAATGCCAACACAAACACTACGGTAAACGCTAAGAAACCCGGGATCTCACGCACACTTTGCAGCAAGCCAATATCCGCACCATCAAAGTTCGCCTTCTCAATCACGAAGTTATTAAGTAAAGCCATCCAGCTCGAAAACGCGATCGGTACAACAATCGAAATCAGTAATAAAAAGTTTTGCGGCGTTTTCCAGCTCGCGGTTCTATCGAACATTGACGGACTCCTGTTCGTCTAATTGAGTGAGCACTCGTAAGGTCAACTGCTCAGTATAAGGGTTAATCTTCCAATGCTCTGGGCTCCAGCCTTTTACGAAACGTTGGAAATCGGCCCACGCCACGTAAAACATTGGTCGCCATGCTGCTTCTACCTCATCAAATGAAAGGTGTGGCTGATAGTACGCCAATGCCTCTTTCAAGTAGTGGAAGTAAGCATCTAGTACTTCTGATTCAAGCTCTGCGCAATCTTGTGGCCTAATCGCGCTGCTCATGAACAAGGCGACGTCTTTCATCGCACAGCCGTAACCCACATATTGGAAATCGACCGCAGCTGCTCGCTCGCTTTCAGAATCAAAACAAAAATTGGCGAGCTTGGCATCGCCATGTACCAAGGTTTGATATGGACATTCTTTTAGTAAACGGTCGATGTGCTTGGCTTGGTTCTTCAATGGTAAATCAGCCAAGGCATTGAGCTCATCAGGACGTGTATCTAGATGCCAATAAGTACCGACTTGCCACAATGATGACAACTGCTCTTGATTGATATTGATGTGCTTTACGTGAAAGTTAGCGAGCCATTTAAGGCAAGCATTACGTTGTTTTTTCTCTTCTCGTGTGTAACTAGGTGCCTGATAGTCAGAAGCTGCAAGTACATCAAACTGAGAGGTTAACGGAAAACCTATATCCGCTAAGTCTTGCATCACTATCAGCCACTCATTCTCTTCTAGTTCACATTGCAGCCCAACAGGCACAGGGCAACGCTCATCCCATTGCTGAGTGAACGACTGATACCAAGCCGTCTCAACTTGGTAAGAGTGCACCTTTCGCTGATGAGATAATTTGGTGTTCCAACCTTTGGGGTGTTCGGCTTTATCTGGCAGTGCGACATGTTTAACAATCACACTCTTGAGTTCCGCACTGCTTTCTTGAGAAAAGACTAAGCGAACTAACTCGCCATATCCACCCCATAGGCGTTGAATCACTTGGACATCAAACCCTTCATGACAACCCAGCGAGGTCGCTATTTTTTGATAAAGCTCATTTTGATAAAACTCTTGTTGATAAAGCTCTGGCTGATTTTGACTTGAACCCGCTTCAGGTTGAGCTCGATTATTCGACGATATTGATTGAGACATATTACTCGTTGTTATGCTTTATCGGATAGAAGGTGTGACCACTGTGGCTGCCTATTCATGTAGTGAACCACATAGCTACAAACCGGCACAATTTTGAAGCCCGCTTGTTCAATTTCAGGCAATACCGACTCCATCATCACCTTCCCAAAGCCCTTGCCTTGCAGTTCATCAGGAATGCGTGTCGACGTGATATGTAGTACATCTCCGTCCTTTTGATACTTAACGACCGCGAACTGGTTGGGTTCTAACTCTACCGTGATCTGGTTCACTTCTTGATCCCATTTTACTGCCTGCATTCTCAACTCCTGCAAATAATTGATACGACAAACAATAAAAGTTTGAAGTATGAGTTCCTTGTAATAGACTAGCGCAAGTGCATATAAATAAAACTAAGTACTTACAATCAAAGAAAATATTATTATAGCGTGTGGTTATAAATAAAATTCAAACCAATTAAAAGCACTCTATAAATTGCGTTAGTACACCTACTAAATCTAGCACGTAATAACCCCTTATTAGCAAGTTACCAGTATAACTAACAGACGCATGTTGGCGCATGGAGAACATATAATGAACGCACCCCTGAAGAAGCCTTTGGAGCATAATCAGGCACTTCAAGACCCTCGTAATCGCACCGTTTCCACTATCAATAGCACTGATGCACTGGCCATGATTGAGCACGGCAGTGAGCTGACATTAAATGTCTCGACTCCCGTTGGCACGAAGTTTCTCGCCACCACCAAGTTTATCGGAACGCACAGTGATAACTGTATTGTGGTTGAGGTTCCCGAGGTATCCAATGAAGATCTGAACTTTTTCTTTCAAGAAGGTTTTTGGATGACCGCTCGTGCGTATTCTCTACGAGGTGAAGGCGCGCTTATCCACTTTAGAAGCCAAATTCACCATAAGATTGGTGAACCCTTCCCTATTCTAGTGCTGTCTACACCAAGCACGATGCAAGTGACACAGCTACGTAAAGAAACACGCTATGAAGTGAATCTGGCTTCAAGAATCATCTTCAACGACCAGCGAGCAAACTGTGAGATAAGAGACTTATCGAAAAGTGGTTGTCGTTTCGTTACCTCACCAACCTCTCGTGCGATTCAGATTGCCGATCGCGTGTCTATTGAGATAACCCCTGAGAACTACAACGGACCACTGATTCCGCCATTGCGAGGCATCGTCTGCAATCTGCAAAAATCGACGCACTACGCTCGATACGGTGTCGAATTTGATGATATTGGCCGAGCCAACGCTAAGCACTTGTTGGCAAAATTAAAGTTCGATGGCACCAAGCTCTGCTTACGAAACGGTTAACGCCTTTTAAGACGCTACTTTCTCCGAATACCGTAAGCTAACCAAAAACAAATGGCTCCTAGCGAGCCAAACCTCAACCAATAAAAAAGCCATCGACTCTAAACGATGGCTTTTGCGTTTTGGCTGCTATTTATTTGTTTAGCTATTAAACTTTGTATTTAGCTATTTACGCAGTGCGTTCAGTTTCGCTTGAGCGATACCAAAAATAGTATCAATTGGGTAGCTACCCTCATCACTTGCCTCACCTGCAGCTTTGCCTGTGAACAGCTCAATCGCTTCTGTTACATGGTCAATCGCCCAGATATTAAACTCGCCCTTTTCAACCGCTTTCACGATATCACTGCGTAGCATCAGGTTATGAACATTCGAACGTGGGATTATCACCCCTTGTTCGTTTGAACGTCCTTTGATTTCACACACATCAAAGAAGCCTTCAATTTTCTCGTTCACACCACCTATTGGCTGAGACTCACCGAACTGATTCATCGAGCCGGTAATCGCAATATCTTGGCGGTTTGGCTGCTTAGAAAATGCAGACACCACCGCACAGAACTCAGCCATACTGGCACTGTCACCATCGACGCCACCATAAGATTGTTCGAAGGTAATATTGGTGGTGAGCGGTACTTTCGCTGTCTTACCAAATACCGAAGAAAGATAAGCCGACAAGATCATCACGCCTTTCGAGTGAATACTGCCGCCTAGGTCTACGTTTCTTTCAATATCAATCACTTCACCATCACCGTAAGCGGTGGTTGCCGTGATTCGGTTCGGCGCACCAAACATATGATCCGTCGTGCTAAGTACAGAAAGCGCATTCACTTGCCCAACCGCCTGACCATCGACATGAATCAGCGTTGTGCCATTAGTAAAGGTTTCCATCACACTGTCTTGCAGTCGTCCAACACGCATCTGTTGGTTAGATAACGCTTGGTCGACGTGCGTTGCACGAATCAGGTTCGATTTTGAGCCTCTCGCCACGTAGTTTGACTCACGAAGCAGATTGGCAATGTGTGCCGAGTGCAGAGACAATTTACCTTGGTCACCCGCCTGACGAGAACTGTGCTCAATGATGCGAGCAATCGCTTTGCGGTCACAATGCAACATGTTGTTGTCATGTACGATGCTCGAAATAAAGCGCGCGTAATGCATTTCAGAATCGGGAGTGCGCTTCATCTCATCTTCAAAATCGGCTGTCACACGGAACAGTTCACCAAACTCCGCATCGTAATGTTGCAGCAGTTGGTAAGTTCGGTAATCACCAAACAGAATGATCTTAACGTCCAATGGAATCGGTTCAGGATCAAGCGATACCGCCCCAGTTAAGGTCACCTCTTTTTCTAATGAAGTGAAACTCAATTGACGTGAACGCAGCGCTCGCTTCAAGCCTTCCCAAACGTACGGCTGCTCAAGCACCTTGACCGCATCCATCAACAATACGCCGCCGTTTGCTCTGTGCAAGCTACCTGCGCGAATCAAGGAGAAATCGGTAAATACGGTACCTTTAAAAGTCGCTGTTTCCACATGGCCAAACAGAGAGTGGTAATTTGGGTTTTCCTCTACCACGATCGGCATCGCCTCCTCCTTCTGGCTAACAATCACATTAACCTTGTAGCGACGCGGCATTTTCTTATCCAAAGAGGCCGTTGCAACTTCTGCTTGCTCTGTGCTCTCTTCTAGAAAAATATCTGCGTTATCAACGATATCCTTACGCAATGCTGTGAGGTATTTCTTGATCTCTGGATATTGACTATAATCCTGCTTCAACTGCTTGATAAAGTGAGTAATCACATCTCGTGCTGTGTCATCATTCAGCTTTTGAATTTTCTCAGTGTACGTCTCTTCAAGTTCCGTTAATTCACGAGAAATGGTTCGCAGCCCGACTTCCAACCCATCAATGGTTTTATCAAATTGATCTTGTTCTTCCGGCGAAAGCAGATCAAAGCTCTCTTCGGTATGAAGATCATCGCCATTCATTGCCACAAATTGGTAATCACCCTGAGTGGTGATCGTCAGGTTAATGCCCTTGTCTTTCGCTTCTTGGCTAATGCTTTCTAACGCGGCTTGCTGCTTAGCTGCTAATTGGTTTTTAAGCCTGTCAGCACGGCTAAAGTACATCTCGTTATCAAATGCTAGAGGCATACCTTTCAGCAATTTACGCATCAGCTTTTCAATGTCTTGCTTTAAGCTGCTGCCAACGCCACGAGGCAATTTCAGTACCTTAGGTGTACGAATATCTTCAAAGTTCGCGATATAACACCAATCAAAAAGCTCCTGAACCTCTTGAGGGTGTCGGTTTAGATAGCGCAAGATCATGGTGCGTTTACCCAGACCATTTCGCCCTATCGCATAAATGTTGTAACCCTTTTCCTTGATTGACATCGCGAACTCAACGGCCTTTTGAGCACGTTCTTGCCCGACGATCTCGTCAATTGGAGCCAGTTCTTTGGTCGACTTACATGGTAACTTCTCGAGTTCTGCTACCTGATACAGCTGTTCTGTATTGAGTCTTTGCATCGCCATCGCCGCCTCCTTAGTCCTTCATTACTTAGGTGTAGATAAAATCAGTGTAGATGTAATTTCCTACAAATTTAGTGACTTACGCTACACAGCTGTTCAACTGAACAAATAACACACAATTTAAGCCATTTTTAGGAATAGCCCGTCATTTAATTCATCAACTTAACATGTGAATGATTTTAATTTGCAATTGATAATAAATATCATTAACATTTTCAGATATTATGAATTGAGGATGTGGATATGGAAATTGAACGATGTTGGATGCACTACCTAAAAGCTGAACAGTTAATGGAACAAGGTCACTGGCCTGAAGCACAGCGCCTGTATGGTGATGTTCTAACATCACTTCCTCATCACATACAAGATGCAGCATACCAAAGCGATATCAAGCCTTGCCAATTTGCCTGCCTGCTTGCCGGGTTGAGAGATGCGAGTGTTGCTCAATCTGAGATTCTCAACCGTTTAGGGCAGCACCAACAAGCCTTCGATACCTTGAATCAATCTTACGCTCTGATGCAATTTATCTCTCTGGAGAACACTGAGCTGATTCAACGTACCTTGGGGTTATTGGAAAAGCAGAGCGAAGGTTTGCTCAATCACCTGATCGCTTTTTGCAGCGCTCAGCGCAGTTCGCATTGGATGCTCGAACTAGAACAAATTCAACGTGCTCATCACCATTTTGGGCAACTTAAAACAACGTCAGAAGTTCAATCTTCACCTAATGTCTTAAATTGATAAGGATATATCATGTCGGACCGGGCTCTTCTTAAAGTCAATAACCTCTCCGTTAGCTTCAAAACCAACGATGGAATCGTTGATGCGGTGAAAAAGGTTAACTTTACCCTTAAATCCAGCGAAACCTTGGCCATTGTTGGTGAATCAGGTTCTGGTAAATCTGTCTCTTCCAACGCACTCATGCGTTTGCTCCCTGATAACGCCATCATTGATGCTCAATCTGAAATAGAATTTGAGGGGCAATCAATACTTGGCAAGACTGAACGAGAAATGCAGTCGATTCGTGGCGACAGAATCGGCATGATCTTCCAGGAACCGATGACCTCTCTCAACCCATACCTGCGCGTAGGCACACAAGTGGCTGAAGCCATTATGTGTCACCGCAATGTATCGAAATCAAAAGCAAAACAGCGTGTGCTAGAGCTCTTCAATCTTGTGCATTTACCAATGCCAGAGCAGGCTTACAACAAGTATCCGCATGAGTTTTCAGGTGGTCAATTACAGCGCATCATGATTGCGATGGCTTTGATCAACGAGCCCGATATTTTGATTGCCGACGAACCTACCACCGCATTGGATGTGACCGTACAAGCGGAAGTGCTTTCTCTTATCAAAGAAATCCAAAACAAAATGGGCATGGCAATTTTGTTCATCACCCATGACCTTGGCGTAGTAAAACACTTTGCCGACCGTGTTCTGGTGATGTGCAAAGGTGAGCTAGTTGAAGAAGGGATGACTCAAGCCTTATTCGAGAATCCAAGACACGATTACACACGCATGCTAATTAACTCGATTCCTAAAGGCGCTAAGGTTCCTGTTGAGGCGTCAGCCCCAGAGCTATTGTGTGCTGACGACATCCGAGTTCAGTTCTTGGTGAAATCACACTTTATCAAGAGTAAAAGCCAGTACTTCGAAGCCGTAAAAGGCATTTCGTTGAATCTTAAGCAAGGCGAAACGCTAGGCATTGTTGGTGAATCTGGTTCAGGTAAATCAACCCTTGGACGTGCATTAATCGGCTTGCTGCCGAGTACCGGACGTATTGTTTACAAAGGCCAAGACGTTAGCTTATTAAATGATAAAGAGCGTCACAAGCTCAAGAAAGATGTCCAAATGGTGTTCCAAGATCCTTATGGTTCTTTATCACCACGCATGACAGTTGGGGAAATCATCACCGAAGGCTTAACGGTGCATCAACCTCATCTATCCAAGCAAGAACGTTTAGAAAGAGCGCGCAAAGCATTGATTGAAGTTCGCTTAGAGCCGAATTCAATAAACCGTTATCCACATGAGTTCTCTGGCGGGCAAAGACAACGTATCGCGATTGCTCGCGCACTGATTCTAGAGCCCTCTTTCATTTTGCTGGATGAACCGACTTCAGCACTCGATCGCTCAGTACAACTGACCGTGATTGACCTGCTGAAAGACATTCAAGCCAAGCACAATATCGGCTTCCTGTTCATCAGCCACGATCTCTCGGTAGTGAAAGCACTGTCGGATCGCGTACTGGTGATGCAGAAGGGCGAAGTAATGGAAGAAGGGTCTGCAGAAGAGATTTTCAATGCGCCGAAAAACAACTACACCAAGAAATTAATCGCTGCGTCATTCGACTTAGAAGATAAATCGAAAAAAAATGCCGCATAAAGGGAACTAATCAACATTAACAGCGTCTTATAATTACATTCTGAATAATCTCCTAATGGATTGAAATCTAGAATGGATATAGCAAAACTGGTTTGGCCGCCAAAAGAGAAATGTCGCATGGATGCGACATTTTTCGTTTCTGAAGGGAAATAATGTGTCTTTGACTGTAACTCCCTATGATTCAATCATTTCACAACTAACGATACAGAGACTTGGTCGACTCTCTGACGATTAAATCTATCGGTGGTAGTCGTGCTTCATGCCTCTCACCTGAAAGTAAGTTCAAAATCGACTGAGCACACACCTCTCCAATCTCTTCAATTGGCTGCCTTAATGTTGTTAACGCAGGTGTGAAATACTTAGACGTTGGCAAGTCATCAAACCCAATCACTGACACATCTTCTGGCACTTTGTAGCCGTGATCATGGAGCGCCTTAATCGCGCCGTAAGCCGTTTGATCATTGGCAG
The DNA here is from genome assembly GCF_041474575.1 of Vibrio sp. 10N.222.51.C5. Taxonomy (NCBI): domain Bacteria; kingdom Pseudomonadati; phylum Pseudomonadota; class Gammaproteobacteria; order Vibrionales; family Vibrionaceae; genus Vibrio; species Vibrio sp. 10N.222.51.C5. The sequence continues at coordinate 62,552 of NZ_JBFRUJ010000022.1, read as the reverse complement.
CAAACAGGGCTGAGAAGTGAATCTTAGATTCAATTAATTCCACGGTTTTCTCATAGCCAGTTTCACTACTGAAATCCCCTTGCTTGACGAGCTTTGGCATCACCTTAATGCCCGCCTCTTGCAGCGCTTTCTTATAGCCTTCAAAACGATTACCCGCATCTGGTTGACTCGAAAGCCCTTTGATATGGGCGATGTTCACATGCCCTTGTTGTAATAAGTGAAGCGTCGCCATGTAACCGCCTAGCACATTATCGATATTGATTGAACGAACGTTGTCTTCAGCGAAATCATAACCGACCGCGACAATCGGGATGTCTTGCGCGTACTTGGCAATATCCTCTTTGGTGATGCTGCCTGTTACGATGATCATTCCATCGACATTGCTCTTAGCCAGATACTCTAAGGCGTGTATCTCGAGCTTTTTTTGCCAATGCCCGGTTGCTATCACTAACGAATAGCCTTGAGCTATCAGGGTTTTCTCCATGTCGTTGAGGATACGACTGGTATAAGGGCTGTCAGGGTGTTGCACCAACACACCAATGGTGAGTGAACGTCGGTTGGTGTTTTCTTGCATTTGGAAGTTAGGTTTGTAGCCCGTGTCTTTAATGGCTTGCTCAATATTTTGGCTTTTATCGTCAGACACATAAGTGGTTCGATTAAGGAAGCGAGACACGGTGCTGGGAGAAACACCAGCCAGTCTTGCTACATCGTATACTGTTGTTTTTTTTGTTTTAGTGCGCATCTCGAATCCCTAATCAAATGACATTCGGGGAGCTTTAAGCTCCCCATCAGTTTCAACCTGCATACCACTGCTTTAGCTGAAAATCGTGTCATTAAGTTAATACAAGTAGGCGAAGATCATCCCCGGTCTAAAGTAACGACCAGCCGTATATTTCAAGCCAGTACTCAGTAACCATTTGTGTAAGCCTGCCAGCTTTTCTAACGGAATTTCACCGCTCACCATTTTAACAAAGTTATCAGTATCTTTCGTCAATGTTGGATTGATCCGACCGTCAGACAGCACACAGTTTTGACATTTAAGTACACTTAGCCAGTTTTTCGCATCATTTTGCGTCAATTTAAAGGCTTCTATAAGATATTTCTCATTGACAGACACAGAGCAATTGAACCCTTCTGGCGCTGCAAATGGAATTTTTGAATAGTCATAGAGTGCGGTATACACGGTATCCATCAATGTTTCTGCTTGCTGGTTTTTACCTGCCAGACTCAACGCCGTTGCGACACTAAACTGCACACCAATCCACACATCTTGAGCCTGAAATGCCTCATGCGGCGAACCATCGGCCAACGTCATATTCGCAACCCCAAGCTTAGGGCTGTTAATTTCGAAGTTATGCTTATAAACATAGTCTAGTGCGCGTTGGATGTTCTCTTGCGGGAAAATACCTTCTAAACCGATGAGCTTTAGGTAGCTGTCAGCCAATAAAGCATCGCCAAAGCTGTTGTCTGAATCAGGTACTAAATCTAAGTAGTCTTGTGTAAAGGCTTGAGGCGCGGTCTCGCTCAATAAGCGCTTCTTAGATACTCTTTGAGACACCTTGCTGATGCTGATTGAAGTATCTGTTTCATTGAGATAGGTATTGAGCGTGTTCTTATCGGCAATCGCATCGCCCGTCAAAGTTAGGCCTAAGGTTTCCAGAGCTTGGTAGCCTTCACCCGTTAGATGCTTGGCTTGAACTGGCGTCACGAAGAAGTGGTAGTAACCCTCTTTGTCATCCCACAAGCTTTGCTCAACCGTGGCTAACGCCTTTTTAGAACGCGTTAAGTAACCGCTAGCTCGCTCGCTTTCACCCATCAATTGTGCAAGTTCGCTCGCGGCTTGCAGGCCAGCAACCCACAGGCTCGCACAATAAATAGAGATGCCGTGAGAAGCTAGGTTATCAAAGGTATCGTCTGTGCCTCGGGTTAGTGGTAAATCGTCACCCTCAGCGATCAAATTCGATAAGAAATCGATGCATTCAGTTACCGCTTGCCAGCACTCATTAACCACAGAGAGATCTTGGGTGTTTTGATAATGGCGGTACACCATCAGAATGTATTTCGGCGCTAAGTCCTTCCACTCTTTCACATTGTGCCAACTGTAAGCATCGGGCTGAATGTCGAATGGGCTGCCTAAGTCGTGGATTACCGCACCTCGAATAGCACGTACACCTTGGTACTTTTCATCAATCAATTCGGCATTAGGCGTCGCTTCGTATTCCCAGTAGCGGCGCTGAGTGAAGTCTTCCGCCAAAATGGCCTTCGAGAACGCTTTCATCACGCAGCCATCAAGCTCCGGCAACAAATAAAGAAGCGAAAATGAGCCGTAGAAATACACATCCAGAGAGTTAAAGAATGGGTAGTCGACACACTCTTTAACCAAGAATTTATCTTCTTTATCCCATACCGTTGATTCGGCTAGGAAGGACAATGAGTTCATTGCCATCGTCGCATAACGCAATGCCGATTCTGGCTTCGATATCTTGCTTTGAGCTTGCTTTAGGAAAGCCGTTTGTTGCTCGACGATCTGTTGCTCAATCGCTTCTAGCTCTGGTAATACATCTTCTAACATCGGCAGAGCTGGCTTCGCTTGCGGGTAAAACTGCGTGTAAGCCTTATCTGAATGCCAGCCATTAAGCATGACTTTGCTGTGAGCCATCACCTGTGCAAAACGCAGGTCAACAGACTCGCCAGGTTCCAATTCAACCTGAACCACCACCAATGCGCTCAATGCTTCACGCCCCGTGTAAATTCCTGTTTGGAATTCCGCGTTGGTACGGCCTGTTTTCAGTGCGAACTCTGTTTGCTGAGCTGTCTTAGAGGTATAAAGCGTTGGTTTGACAGAAATCGAAACCTTACCAGATTCAGTCAAATGGTTATCTGCTTGAACACCAAACACCACTTCGCCTTCAATATCACTTTGATAAGGCGATTGGCTAGACAATTGAACACCCGTAAAGCTGCCGCTTTCACCCTTTAAGTTAACCACTTCATGCTGCTGAGCAATCGGATTTTGAGACAAGGTACATGCCGAATCCTGAATGCCATCACGGCCTTTTTGGTAGGTAGAGCCAATCAAGTTTTGTAGCGGCTGAGCAAGCGTAATCACGCGTGGTTGCGATGAGTTATTGGTTAATTCGAAGTGATTCCAGTGCATCGGTAAAGAACATAGGCGTTTGTTCTCTTTAACGATCGGAGAGACTACCTTACGCTTTATATTAATATCTTCGAAGCTACTGTATTTATATTCAGCCAGTGGATATAAAGCTTGGTATTCTATATCCCTGCCATTAACACTATCTATATCACTGCCACTGATACTATCCATATCATTATTATAACCTGCAGTGAGTGATAATAATCTCGTTGTATCATTTATTAATAAACCATTAAAGAAATCTAAGGCGACATATAATTGACAAATAGTTGAACCTGAATCTTCTGCAATCAACAATTGAGTCTTATTTGAAAATTCAACGTTCCATTTTGTAAAGTTAGTTTTATTTTCTTGGTAGAATCGACCATTTTTTAATGCTGTTTGAATGAGACTAATCGCATTCGACATTTCTCTACTTTCAATCTTTTTTCCATCAAACAAAGCAGGATAGAAGTTCAGGTGAACACCTAGCTCTTGTTCATTAAGAACTTGCAGCGTGTCGATGGTTGGCACATTCATCACTGACGCATAAAAATCATTAAAATTAACAACTTGCTCTGAACAATCGACAAATATTCCCGGAATAAAGCTGAAGTTCGGCGTGTTGCCGTTTGGTGTGAGTGTAAATGTGTTACCAATTCCGCCGACTGCCATACCGGTATTTTCTGGCGTGGTCGAAATTGGCGTGTACCAAGGTTGAATAAATTCAACTGCATCACCTTTTTTACACAAGTGCTCTGAATTTCCTGAGTAGCTCGTATATGGAATTTTATTATTCATTTTAAAACCGCCATTGAATATTTTTTTCTTCTTGTTAATATCTTTTAAAAATGGAGACATCAACATGTTTAAAATTATAAATGAAAAATTTGGAAATATTGACTCTGTCACATTAATAAACCACCAACATGGTATAGAACTTCAAATAATCAATGGATTTGGTGCTGTTATTAATAAATATATCGTAAATAACAGTCCATTCTCTTTTATTTGTGGTTATCAGAATTATGATGAACTGATCAACCAACATCCGTTCTTTTCCCGCAGTGCTAAATTATTCCCTTTTCCAAACCGTTTAAACTTAGGTCGTTACAGTTTCGATAACCAAAACCATCAACTCCCAGCTAACTTTCCTTGGTCTGATCACGCCGTACACGGCCTGCTCTACAACCAACCTTTTTCAATCACAAACAGCGTAGCCACTGAAGAATCCGCCAGTGTGACGTTGCAGTATCAAACGTCGTCATTGCACCCTGCTTTCCCGTTTGCGTTCAACCTTGAAGTGACCTTCACTATCGACATCACGGGTAGACTCTCTTCCTCAACGACCGTCTATAATCTGGGTGATTCAGCCTTCCCATTCGGTGATGCTTGGCACCCTTACTTTTCACTCGGCACTGAGCTAGCACAATGTGGACTCGCTATGTCGCCTTGCTCTGAGGTCATACACGAAAACGACCTACCCAATGGTGAAAAGCACGCTTTTGACCGTTTGTCTTTGGACGATTCACTCACCAATCAAAGCTTAAATCACTGCTTTGAATTTGATTCCAAGGCAACCAACCAACTTGCGTTTACACGCTCAGATTCGTCTGCCGCTATTCGCTATCAACAAGATGAAAGCTACCCATTCGTTCAGCTGTACACGCCAACTAGCGAGCAAAGTATTGCAATAGAACCAATGACTTGCCCAGCTGATGCGTTCAATAACCAGATCGGCTTATTGACACTTAGCCCGAACCAATCTCAGACCTTTACTTGGCAATGCCAAGCCAACTATCAACCCAACTAAGGCAAGCAAAGTAAGACAGCCGCTGAATGCGAAATCAGCCCCCAGAGAACGCATTGCTAACGAAACAACGCAACGAAAGAACCAAACTAAAGAAGCAATAAAGGGCGCATAAAGCGCCCTTCTCTTTGTTAACCTAAAATCACCTCGATGGTGTGCTCACCAGAGGTAAACACTGGCGCTTTATTACCTGAAATTAGGTCACCGTTGACCTTCATCTCTGCCACTCCCTTACACACGTTATTTGGGTTGGTAACATGGATATTGTAGGTCGCGCCACGGAACTGACGACGCACTTTGAATTCAGGCCACTCAGCAGGAATACATGGGTCCACCAGCAAGCCATCCACTTCAGGACGAACACCCAGAATCCACTGCGTACCCGCAACGTATGTCCAAGATGAAGTACCAGAAAGCCACGCATTTCGGCCTAAACCAAATTGCTTATGTTCATCACCCAAAATGTTTTGTGGGTAGCAGTAAGGCTCAGATTCAAAGGTATCAATGTCGTCGTTCTTAGAAGCAGGATTAATCTGACGGTAGTACTCGTAAGCACGTTCGCCGTTACCCATTTTCGCTTCTGCGATCATCACCCAAGGGTTGGAATGCAGGAATATACCGCCGTTCTCTTTTGCACCTGGTGGGTAAGTTGAAACACCACCTAGCTGCGGATCAAAGCCGTTGTAACCAGGAGTTGAAAGCTTGATGCCATTGGTGGTGTTTAGTTTGTTGTAAACCGAATCTAGCGCTTGCGTTGCACGCTCTTGAGTCGCAAAACCAGAGATTACAGGCCAGCTTTGACCGTTGGTGTAGATCTGACCTTGCTCGTTTTTATGAGAACCGATCGGCAAGCCTTGCTCATCAAAGTAGCGAACAAACCATTCGCCATCCCAGCCGCATTCATTGACTGTGCTCTGCATCTGTTGGTACTGATCTTTAAACTTAGCCGTCAGTTGCGCTTCACCACGCAGCTCACACAAGTCCAACATGTCGAGCAGTGCTTTGCCGTACATGTTCGCCACCATCATCGATTCAGCACCCGTTGGCAGGTTCACCGTGTCATTCCAGTCAGCAAAACCTAGCAGTGGTAGGCCGTGCTCACCAGTATTGCAGTAAGTAAATTCAATCGCGCGGCACAGGTGATTCCACACGGTTCCCGTTTCGACTGGGTTGCCCGCTTTGTCTTTTTGATAGAACGGGATCTCTTTATTCAAGAAGTCTGCATTGCCCGTTTCTTTCACATATTGCGTCACCGCGTAGATGATCCACAGGTGATCATCGCCATAATAGTCAGGGCGATCTTCTTCTTCACGTGAATCACCCGCGTTCGCTTCCATCGTTGAAGGGAAGAACTGATGCATCGCAGAACCGTTGGTGTTTTGCACAGATAACAGACGCTCAATGAACTCACGCGCTTCTTCTGGCATGTGAGTAATTACGCCTAACGTATCTTGCGAAGAATCACGGAAACCAATGCCACGTGCGCCATAGCCAAGCTGGTACAGAGACAGGTAACGAGACCAGTTTTTGGTGGTGTGACACTGACGTGGGTTATGTACGTTCAACATCGAGTTCATTGCCGGATCTGGCGTTTCAACCTGAACCGCTTGCAGGTAACCATCCCAATGTTCAGCCAGTTCAGCGAAAGCCGAATCGACCACTTGATGGTCACGATATTTAGCCAGCAGAGGCAATGCTGCTTCTAGGCTCTGCTCTTGCGCGATTTGTACAATCGTACGTTCGGTCTGCTCTGGAGATAACCAACCTAGACGCAGGTTCAGTGCGCCAATGTTGTCGCCACGCAAACACTCGGTGTTGCCTAATTCATCATTGTTTAGTGCTTCTGGTGCTGCCCATGTGCCGTAGCCAAAATTCCCTAGGAACGATTGGCGATCACCATCAAAAGACGTCGCAGGGCGATCCGCTGTCATCAGGTTCACCGCGTAGTCACGCTTCATGAAGGCATACTGCTCAAGCACGGTATGACCCGACTCTTGCTGGTGTGCTTTTAGCGTCATGGTTTGTGGAACCCAGTCCGCATTGAGTAGCTGTTTAAGTGCATCGAAGTGTGTGAATTCATACACAGGTACCACATCAACGTGCAGTGCTTTACCTGAAATGTTGGTGACTTTGATGTCTTGTAGCAGTACTTGGTCAGCTTTTGGTACGAAGAAAGTCGCTTCACAACGCACACCAAATGCTTCTGCAATGATGGTTGTGTATGATAAACCGGTGTGGTTTTCAAACTTATCTAGCGGCTTCAAGGTTGGCGTGTAGAAAGGTGAGAACACCTCTACGTTGCCAGGTTCGTCACGCACCTTGAGGTATAGGGTCGAGCCTTTGAAATCTGAGTTTGGCAATTGAGCAATGTACTTAGTGATGCGGTTGAGTGCAGGATCGCCCTTACACAACAACACGCCGCCGTTGCTATCGACAATGCCACCGAAATCTAATGTGCCAACATAGTTACACCATTTGATCGGTGTGCACGGTGTGGTTGCTACGTATTCTTTGTTTTTATCGTCAAAATATCCGAATTTCATCATCACTATCCCTAGCCCCTCCCAAATCAGGAGGAGCCAAAACAATTTGTCGTAAGTTGGTTGGTGTCAGCTCAATGACTGATTTAAATTGACTGACTAGCTCGCTAGCGAGTTCTCACTCAGAGCATCGAACAAGTGGAAAGCATCCAAATCCAAGTAAAGCGTCAGATCTTTTACATCCACTTCAGCGGCTTGGGTTTCAACCATCAACGGCTGACCGCCAATTTCTGTTTTCAGAAGAATGCTTGCGCCCAGTAATTCCTTGTCTTTGATTTTCACAGGGAATGGCAGCACGCGGTCGTGGTCAACTTGCTCGGCACGTAGATGAATGTCTGTTGGACGAACACCAAAATGCAGCGCTAGGTTCTTAGACGCCAGAGACTTAAAGCGCTCAGGCAGTGGGATATGAACATCGCCGATTTCAACGAAGTACTCGCCTTCTTTTTCAATCAGTTTTGCTTCCAACATGTTCATTGACGGGTTACCAATGAATTGCGCGACAAACTTGTTTGCCGGACGCTGGAACACCTCGGTTGGTGTACCAACTTGAGCAACATATCCGTCTTTCAGGATCACGATGCGATCCGCCAATGTCATCGCTTCGATCTGATCGTGGGTTACGTAGATCGTGGTGGTTTTTAGTTCACGGTGTAGATGTTTGATCTCTTCACGCATCACGCCACGAAGTTTTGCATCTAGGTTAGACAGCGGCTCATCAAACAAGAAAACCTTAGGCGTACGAACCATCGCACGGCCCATTGCCACACGCTGACGTTGACCACCAGAAAGCTCTTTCGGCTTACGGTTGAGTAGTGGGTCAAGCTCTAGCATTTTCGCCGCTTTTAACACTTCTACGTCGATTTCTGCTTTCGGCATGCCCTTCAGTTTTAGCGCAAACGCGATGTTCTCGTACACCGTCATGTGCGGGTACAGAGCGTAGCTTTGGAATACCATCGCTAAGTCACGGTCTTTAGCGTCGACTTTATTCATCAACTTGCCACCAACCACGATGTCACCAGAACTGATACTTTCAAGGCCAGCAAGCATGCGTAGCGTTGTCGATTTACCACAGCCAGATGGGCCAAGGAAAACCACGAACTCACCGTCTTCAACCGTAAAATCAAACTCTTTGACGACTTCAACATCACCGAATGATTTTTTGATGTTCTTAAATTCTACTTTAGCCATTATCTGTTCTCCTCAGCGCGCTCTAGCAGCATATTTCGGTACGCAATTGCGCTCTGTTTCAATGTTCTTTCTTGGGTGGTGTAGTCAACATGGACAATGCCAAAACGCTGGCAGTAGCCGAATGCCCACTCAAAGTTATCCATCAGACTCCAAGCGAAGTAACCGTCGACTTTCACACCCGCTTCAACCGCGTTGTGAACCGCTTCGATGTGACCTTGGAAATAACGAACGCGTTGGTCGTCCATCACTTGTCCGTTTACACGTTCATCGTTGCCCGCTGCGCCATTTTCTGTGATGTAGATAGGTGGCATATTTTCGTAGCGAGCATCCAGTCTTAGCAATAAGTCGGTTAAACCTTGTGGGTTAATTTCCCAGCCAATGTAAGTGTGTTCAGCATCTTTTTGCTTCACCGATTCAATATCGCCGTTCTCATTGAAGCGAGCGACATTGCGTGTGTAGTAGTTGATACCGATGTAATCGACCGGTGCGCTGATGATGTCTAAATCACCTTCAAGGATCATAGGCATGTTCATCGCTTGGCGTTCAACCACCAATTGTGGGTACTCGCCTTTTAATACTGGGTCGATGAACCAGTGGTAGTTCTCGGCTTCGCAGTAGTCTGCTGCCGCTTGGTCTTGTGGCGTCAGCGGGTAAGCTGGCGTCGCGTTGAATACCACACCATGCTTAGCGTGAGGTGCATTCTTACGAAGGATCGGCATTGCCAAACCGTGTGCCAGCATTAGGTGGTGAGACGCTAGGTAGCCCTCTTTTTCGCCCTTGATACCTGGCGCATGTTCGCCCCAGCGGTAACCTAGGAATGCAGACACAAACGGTTCATTCAGCGTTGTGTACACATCGATGTTGTCACCAAAGTATTTACTCACCACTTCTGCGTATTCTGCGAATTTGTAAGACGTTTCTCGGTTTAGCCACCCGCCCTTGTCTTCAAGGTATTGCGGAAGATCCCAGTGATACAGCGTCACATACACTTTCATACCGCGAGCATGACACTCGTCGATGATCTGACCGTAAAACTCTAGACCTTGCTGGTTGACGACACCGTCTTGTGGCAGGATGCGCGGCCATGCAATAGAGAGACGGTAAGCATCAACGCCTAAGCCTTGAATCATCTCGATATCTTGTTTCCATAAGTGGTAGTGGTCACACGCCACATCACCATTGTCGCCATTATCGACCTTGCCCGGCTTCTTGCAGAAAGTGTCCCAGATAGACGCTGTACGACCGCCTTCTTCAACGCCGCCTTCAATTTGGTATGAAGATGTCGCGACACCGAATACAAATTCCTTACTGCGTAACTTTGAATCACTTGGAAGTTGAAATTTATTCATTGTTATAACCCTTAAACCTAACCTTTAACTGCGCCGGACGTTAAACCACTGATCATCTGTTTCGATGCGAACAGGTAAGTAATCACGAGTGGTAAAATTGAAATTGTGGTACCTAGCATTACCGCGCCCCATGGCGTATTCGGAATACCTTGAACGCTTCGTAGCGCCTGTGTAATCACGTAATTATCTGGGTTATTTAGAACCACGAGAGGCTGCATAAACATGTTCCAGAAGAAGACGAACTGAACAATCGCAAGCGTTGCTAATGCTGGTTTCATCAGTGGCAGTACCACGCTCCAGTACGTTCTGAACTCGCCTGCACCATCTAGCTTCGCCGCTTCTAATAGCTCTTTAGGAATCGATGCAATCACGTGCTGACGCATCAAAAAGATACCAAATGGCGTGGTGGTGAACGGTAGCCATACCGCCATGTGGTTATCCAGCAAGCCTAAGAATTTCACGATCATGAAATAAGGGATCAAGCTAAGCACAGGCGGAATCGCCATCGAGCCAACCAGCATGCCGAACAACACGTTCTTACCGCGAAACTTAAACACAGCAAATGCGTAACCACCCATGCTACAGAACAGCAGCGAGATAGTTGTGCCCAAGAAAGCCACGTAAATCGAGTTAAACATCGCTTTCCAAAACGGCATGATTTCTAGCAGTTTTGCGTAGTTGATTGCCAAGCTATCGCCAATAGCAAAGCTGATGCCCGAACCAAAGATTTCCGAACGATCACGTGTTGAAAGCAGAGCTGACCACACAAACGGGAACACCGTAATGATTGCAGAAACAACCAGTAATATGCCGAGCATGACCATCAAGATCTTAGTCATGATGTACATAGTGCGTTCGCTTGGCATTAGGCCACTTAGTGGTGAAGTATTTGTCTTAATTGATGTCGACATCTTAATGTTCCCCTAAGCCTTTCTTACCGAAGAATAAAAATTGAACCAAGGTACACGTTGCGATGAGTGCAAACAGAAGCCATGAAATCGCTGACGCTGTGCCCATTTCTAGCCATTCCCAACCCACTTTGTAGAGGTACATCGAGATAGTTAAACCAGATTGGCCTGTACCACCTGTGCCACGCGTTAGAACGAACGGTTCTTCAAACATTTGCAGGTTACCGATGATGGTCATGGTGATAGCAAAGAAGATAAATGGACGAATCATTGGTAGTGAGATGTTCCAGAAGCGGCGGAAGGCATTGGCACCATCCATACGAGCAGCTTCTAAAATGTCTTTAGGAATCGTCATTAAACCTGTGGTGTAAAGGACGATGTTAAAACCGGTGTATTTCCAGAAAACCATGATCGCGATAGACGGCTTCACCATAGTGGCATCGTCTAGCCAGCGGATTGGTTGAAAATCGTTAACCCAAGCAAATGCCCAACCAAACAGCGTGCTATCAGCCAGAGCCATCAGCGTTTGGTTAATAATTCCTGAGTTAGGAGAATACATATTGAAGAAAATCAGTGACGCTGCGACCGTTGATGTGATGAACGGTAGAAAGTACGCCGAAGTTAGCCAGTGACGCATACGGTCACCCATTGAAACCAACATGTAAGCCACTGGAATTGCGACTAAGTGCTGAGCCACACCCGATGTGATTGCTAGCCACAATGTGTTCTTTAATGAACGCCATAACCACGGGTCAGTCAATGCAATGTGATAGTTCTCAAAACCAACGAACTGCATTGCGTCCATGCCCTGTACTGGGTTCCATTCGTGGAACGACAGGTAAACAGAGAACAACAGCGGGAAGATCCCAAATACAGAAAAAATGATCAGAAACGGCAGAAGGAATCCATACGGTGTAAGCGCTTTCAAATTCAGACGAGAAAAAAGGCTTTTGTCCGCAGGTTCTATCGTTGTGCTCGCTGTATGATTCATAGTAACGACCTCTTAAAAAAGGAAGCGCGTTATCCACGCTTCCTCACTTACTCAAAATAAAAACAAATTAAAGATTACGCGTACGACGCTTGATTAGGCGCTCTGCCTCTTTCAATGCAGTCTCGATGTCCTTACCTTCATCAAGCACTTCCATCAATGCGTTCTCTAAAATTATAGAACGTGCTACGTGGTCGCCTTGAGCTGGAGATACTGGTTTGATGTTTTGTGCCACTTCAGCAAATAGAAGACGTGCTTTCTGGCCACCTAAGAACTCCATCTCTTCTTGGAACAACTCATCGTCATACGTCGTTACGTTCGCAGGGAAAGCCGCAATCGTTTCGAAGTGCTTAAGTTGAACTTCACGGTCAGTCGTCATGTATTCAATAAGTGCCCAAGCTTCATCTGGGTTGTCTGACTGAGTTGGGATAGATAGGAATGAACCACCCCAGCTGCCGTAGATGCCATCAGGAAGGTTCTCTACTGCCCACTTACCTTTGGTTTCAGGTGCAATCCAGTTGTTTAGGTGACCAAGTAGCCAAGCGCCAGAAAGTTGAGTTGCAAATGTGCCGTTGCGGAAGCCTTCGTACCATTCGTTAGACCAAGCCAGGATGCGACCATCTAAACCTTTGTCACGGATCTCTTTTGCTACTTCAAAAGCGTGAACAAAACGCTCTGATGTCACAACTGGGTTGCCATCTTTATCGAAGTAAAGACCTTCACCTTCAGGAACCGTTGTGAAGATAATTGCCTGTGCAACGTCTGCCGCTGAAGCAATAAGTTGTACGTTTTGCTCTTTCAGTTTTTCACCAGCAGCAATGTATGAATCCCAATCTTTGATTGCTTCTTCTACATCAATGCCCGCTTTTTCGAACACGTCGGTACGGTAGTACATAACACCTGGACCTAGGTCGACAGGGATACCATACATATCGCCGTCAGCGCCTTTGCCTTGTGCCCATGCGTAAGGTGCGAATCGTTCTTCGTATTTATCTGCACCGTAGTTTTCAGACAGGTTAACTAGGCCGCCAGAGCCAACAAATGGACCAATTTTCTCAACGTCGACAACAATCACATCACCGGCACCAGAACCCGTTGCAAGGTTCGTTGTGAGTTTCGTGTGGTGGTCACCGTGGTTGTTCATAAGGTAATCAACTTTGATACCCGTTTCCTTTTCGAAATCAGGCAGTAATACCTTCAGGCTGCTATCGAAATCAGGGAAACCGTCGAAACGAATTTCTTTGTCTGCTGCATTTGCAGCTGTTGTACCTAATCCTAAAGCAACCGCGCATGAAAGCGCTAAGGTCTTAAATTTCATGTTCTATCCTTAATATTTTTATAGGGTAACTGGTAAATCCGATACCGAGTTTCTAGTGACCAACGTCGGCAGCAATTTAAAGTTCACGTCATGTTTTATTTTTTTTAGCTTCTGTAGAGTGAGCTGTACTGCTTCAACGCTCATCTCTTCAATAGGGAAATTAATGGTGGTCAAACTAGGGGTCAGATAGCGCGCGAAGATGGTGTTATCGAAGCCCACCAGTGATACATCTTTAGGAACAGACAGTCCCTCTTGATGCAACACCTCGAAGGCGCCAAATGCCATGTGGTCATTCGAAGCAAATACTGCTGTGAAATGACACTTACGATTAATCAGCTTCTTCATAGCACTGATGCCCGTCTCTTCAGTAAAGCCCGCTTCCGAGACTAATGCTTCATCGTATGGCACACCCGCTTCTTCCAAGGCCTTTCGATACCCCTGCAAACGCCCCCTAGCATCTGCTTTATCTAAAGGCCCGGTAATACACGCGATATCTGTATGTCCCTTTTGCAAAAGATATTGAGTAGCGAGTAGCCCCCCGACTTCGTTATCAATATCAATGCAACTCATCGCCATTTCTGGGATGAAGCGGTTAATTAAAACCACAGGGGTCCCCTGTTCTTCCAATTCAATTAAATAATCATCGCTGAGCAGTTGAGTATGAAGAATCAAAGCATCAACACGACGCCCCAACAGAAACTCCACCGACTCTCGCTGCCCTTGCTCGGTGTTCGAACCCGCTGTAACCACAGCGTGGTAACCAAAGCGGCGTAGGTTTTCTTCTATGCAATGCAAAATGCCTGAATAGAAAGAGCCGCCAAGTTCTGGAACAACAACGCCCACACTACCGGTACGACTTGAAGCCAAGGCTTGAGCGATAGAGTTCGGGCGATAACCCAGCTCCTTGATCGCTTTTTCAACCTTTAATTTCTTGTCATGACTGACTCTGCTAGTGCCATTAATAACCCTAGACACTGTCGCCTGAGACACACCTGCATGTTCTGATACGTGTTTAATTGTTGCCACTCGAACCTCGATACTTCATTAGCTTGTAACCGCTTACAAAACGATTATTAAAGAAAGGCGTCTTGGTTGAAGTGAGTGTCATCACACTAAAGTTGGAGGTAAAAAGGCCAGTTGTGGAAATCATGAAAGCGCTTACAGATTAACTTCACGCCATGAAACTGTTTCATGGGATTATTGTTCATATTATCAAGATGGCGCTCGGTTACTTGTTCGTCAGGTCAAACAAGTCCGCCTAAATCCATTTTTTTAAAACGTCATTTGATGATGAATCCGCAGCTGACGGCAATATACACGGGGAAAGTGACCTTGTTATTTCAATGGCCTTTCGAAATTGTATGAGTACATTTCACGGTAATTTTTAGCTCAAAGCCTTTCCATCAGAAAAAACCAGATACGAAAACGCCCAGCGGAAGGCTGGGCGTGAAATCATGGAAGAAATTAACTGGCTCTAATCTTTGTGATTAGATGATTCCGCTAACTTAAACTCTTGAGTTAATGAAAATTGCTGTTGCGACATAGTTTCAAGCTGTTGACCGTGGGAAAAAAGCACTTGGGAACGTTGCGAGTTATCTTCAGCCAAGATGTGTATCTGGCTGATATTTTGAGTGACTTGAGAGGCAACGACTTGATGCTCTGTCGTCGCCGTTGCGATCTGATGGCTTCTTTGTTCGACTTCATTGAGCAAGCCATACACGGTCGATATGGATTGATTCACTTCACCCGTTTGCTCAACACATTGCGCCATATCTGCAACGCACTGATTGATTTGTTCCACAGCCAATTTAGAACTGTTTTGAAGCCGTTCAATTTTATGGTGAATCTCTTGCGTTGATGCATTGGTTTTTGCGGCTAACACTCTCACTTCGTCGGCGACCACAGAGAACCCTCGACCTTGCTCGCCAGCACGAGCGGCTTCAATGGCTGCGTTCAATGCCAACAAGTTAGTTTGTTCTGAAATACCGGAGATCACATCAAGAATAGAACCAATGCTGGCACTCTCTTTCTCAAGTTTGTCGATTGTGCTTGTTGATTCTGCCAACTTACTTTCCAAAACGCCCATTAGGTCAACATTCTTGCCCATGGTTTGTTGCCCTGCGCTTGAACTGGTGACAGCCGATGTCACCAGTGTCAGGGTTTGGTTGGCCGCTTGAGTTATTTCAGTCACGGAACATTCGATCTGTTCCATAGCCGTAGCCACCATTACGGTTTGATTGGTTTGGTCTAACATCGCCTCACGCAATGAACCACTGGTACTTTGATTCTCTAGAGACGCTTCTTTTAAATGCAGCGATGATTGGCGCATGTTTTCAATCACGTGTGTTAAGTGGCTGATCACCAAATTGACCTTGTCACTCACTAAACCAAATTCATTATTGGCTTGATATTGAACCTGAGAACTTAGGTCTTTTTTGGCGACTTGGTCTAACGCACCTTGTACCAATTTACTTGGCTTACGGATGCCTTTTGCGATGTTAACGCCTATCAAAAGCGCAATCAGAACCGATGCAGTCGAAATAATTACCTGCATCAAAAGCGCTTGATTGGATGATTCCATCGACTCTTGATACAGGTTTGTTGCGGTGTGTTCGGCGTACGTAGAAAGTTCGTCGAAGTACCCTAGCTGCACATCAATCGCCTGTTCAACCTCAACTCTCTGTTCGGTTATCGACTCATGCAACTTAACGGTTTCCATGTGCGTCGACACTGAGCCTTGCGCTGAAAAGGCATGGGAAGCGAGCAGTGACAAAGACTGCTTGCTCCGCCGCACTAAAGCCGGATCCTGCGCCTCCAAATTGGCAACAGCCTCTTTAAATCGCTCGTGACGACTTTGTAGGCGACGCTCTACTCCACGAACTTCCGATGACGTTTGCAGTGAAAACGCCTCATTGGCTTCTGCCGCAATCAAACTCAATTGAACCAGTAATGCTTCTACTGCTTTTTGCGTTGCATCTGAGCTCGCGCTCGCCAGTTGATTCACCAAGGTATTGTTGAGTTGACCCACTACCGATTGAAATTGTGCCTGCTCCATCGAACCTAGGTCTTTAGTATCCAAATAAGAAACGTATAAGTTTAAGGTCTGGTCTATCTTATCGATGGTGGCAACGCCCGTTTCATCGATATTCTGGAGTATAGATTCAAGAGACGACCCTGTTGTGCTCTTGCCTTCAAACCAATTCAATTGCTGCTGATATTGCTCGATGTTGTTTACAACGACTTGTTTGAGTGGCTCTAACTCATCAACATAATCCGCGGATAAATAAGGAATGGAGCTTCGATTAATATCCAAAAAACGAATAGTAAGCGTGGAAGATTGGAGCATTAAAGGGGTGGCTTGTTGAGTGATGGTTTCGATGTGTGAGGTTATGTTCTTGTTACTGCTAATACTCAACCATGCGCTACCAAGCATGATTACGATCAGCGTGAAGAAACCTAAATAAACTCGAGACACGATGGAAGAAAGTCTCATCGTTATTCCTTGATCTAGTGGCGAAAAAAAGGGCACAAAAATGTGCCCAAGAATGGAGTTAATTGAAACGTGCCCTAATCAATCTGCCTTTAGGGCTAAAATGGACAGTATTTACGTACTATTGAAAAGCATGGATATTCGAAAGCATGGCTCTTTGAAAATATGCCGAATTCAAAGAGCCGCTCTTTCTATATCGGTGATTACCACCAAGCTTCAAACATTGCGCCGAACGACAATGTGTCAACATTCGTTGTCTTCACTGTGTTGCCTTTGGTTTCTACATCACCCACGGTTGTGTAGAAACGAAGCATTGGACGGCTCCAAGGTAAGCCACCTAGAGAAACGTTTTGAGAAAGCGTTACTTTCCATGCGTTCTCTTCACCGTCGTCATCGTAATCAACCATGCCGTAGCCCGCTTCTAACCATGTAGAATGAACATCATCCCATTGGTACTGTGGACGAACGATACCAGCGTATTCCGTGTTCTCGCGGTCTAGATCAGAACCAGAGTTGTCTTTGTACGACACTAAGTAATCGATGATGAAGTTATCTGTTGCTGCGTAGCTACCTTCAACACTTGCGTACAAAGTTTGGTAGTCACCTTTTAGGTCAAACACTGATGAATCCGCACCGTCACCATACTTAACAACCAACTTGTTAGACTCACCCAAGCCTAAGGTTGCACCTACCAGGTATGCCGTTTCGTCACTGACTTTTTGTCCTTGAGTCACGACAGGCTGCATTGAATCTGTCACTGGATCGTATACGTACTCAGTCGTCGTAGACGTATCCGCTTCGCTCGATGCAAAACCGTAGTTCGCGTAAAAATCCAGATTACCAATACCTGCGTCTATACTGTGTAGCTTCGCTGTCACGGCGTATCGGCCATTGTCATTTACGAGGCCGCCTTTCACTTGGCCAACAAAGCCCATATCTAGCTTAGCGCCGCCGAAATCTAGGTTGTTAAAGCCAGCGCCTTGACCATCGTGTGTCATCCAGAAGTAATCGTTCAAACCTTGTTGCGGACGTTGATGGAAGTCGCGACCAGCCCACATATAAAGTTCTGGTTGGCTTTCAAATACGTTAGTTACACCTGCGTACATTTTTTTCATACTCAGGCCGCCGTCGTCAGCCCAAGCGTCTGCTTCCCAGTGGTCAGCCATGAATACGATGTCCCAAATCGCACCATTGTCAGCTTGGAAAAGCTTAGCTAGCTGAACCTCACCACCATTAGCTTCGTTACCCAAACGACCGACAGAACGACCTGTTGTACCGATGTCTACGTAACGCTCATCACCGCTCTTGTAGTGAGCGCCGTAACGAGCATAACCAGAGAAGACGATGCCATCTGGCACCTTAGTTTCTGCTGTTAAAACTGCGGGTTGTTGATCATTAACATAATCAATATCCACAACCTTAGATTCTAACTCTTGGATTCGTTTTTCTAATGCTTCGATATTAGTATCAGCAGCAAAAGAAGAGAGTGAAGCAAGCGATGCCGCCACTGCGACCGTTATTGGCAAAAGCTTAAATTTTTGCATTGTATTTCCCTATTATTTTTTTGAGTTTTCATCGAACAGGGAAATATTAAGCAATGAAAGAGTTGAAAAGTTGGTCGCTGTTCACACTGATAAATCAGCTTAAATGCCATGAAACTTTTAGAAAATCCATGACGAAAACTACTGATTTTAGATCAACAGGTTATAGTGAAAAATGCGTAAAATATCAGCTTGAAATCGCTTTCATTTCATCAGTATTGGTGGCGGCTATCACGGAAAACAGTGTGTGAAAGTGAAGGAAATATGACGCAGTTTTGATTGGTTTTCATATATATGAAAAGCCTCAAAATCTAAGGTAGATTTTGAGGCTTCTTGGTCTGAGTAAAATACCCAGTTATCTAGAATCAAGCATTCGTTAAAGTGAATCTAGAGACGCAACCCCCATATTGAACAGAGTAAATGCGTAGATATCGGCGGTGAGATCGATCGCTTTGCTGAGCGGCATTCCGGCGCCATGGCCCGCATTAACATCAATACGAATCATCACGGGCGCACTACCTTCATGCTTATCTTGCAGCTCTGAGATGAACTTATAAGAGTGAGCCGGTACTACGCGGTCATCGTGATCAGCGGTCGTCACCAATGTTGCTGGATAATCCGTGCCACGCACCACATTATGAACCGGAGAATAGCCAAGCAGATATTCGAACATCTCTCTGTTCTGCGCGGATGTGCCATAGTCGTACGCCCACCCTTCGCCAGACGTGAATGTGTGGTAACGCAACATGTCCAACACCCCAACAGCAGGCAGAGCCACTTGGAACAGCTCAGGCTTTTGTGTCATACAAGCTCCTACCAGCAAGCCTCCGTTAGAACCGCCGCGAATCGCCAACTTATCGCTACTGGTGTAGTTTTCTTCAATTAAGAACTCGGCAGCAGCAATGAAGTCGTCAAAGACATTCTGCTTTTTCTGCTGAGTTCCCGCTTTGTGCCACGCCTTACCATACTCACCACCGCCACGCAGGTTCGGCACCGCATATACGCCACCCAGTTCTAGCCAACTGCCAACCGTGCCCGAGAAAGAAGGCGTTAGGCTAACGTTAAAGCCACCATAGGCGTACAACATGGTTGGATTATTGCCATCTAACACTAATCCCTTCTTATAAGAGATAAGCATCGGAACCTTGGTGCCATCCTTCGAGGTATAGAAGACTTGTTTAGACTCAAATTGATCCGACTCAAACGGAGACTCAGAGCGTTGGTAGATTTCAGAATTGCCTGATTCGACATCGAAAGAGAAAATCGTTGGCGGCGTTACATAGTTGGTAAAGGTGTAATAAAGCTGAGTTTGCTCGTTTTTTCCACCTAAGCCACTGGCCGTTCCCAGCCCAGGCAAATGAATTTCACGAACTAGGTTACCTTGGTAATCCAACTGCTCAATCTTAGACACCACATCCACCATGTAGTGAGCAAACAAGTGGCCACCACCCGTGCTGATATCCAATGGCTGTGGCTTTTCAGGGATGATTTCGAGCCATTTCCCATCGCGAGTACCAAAGCTCACCACCTTGCCATTAGGCGCATCAAGATTCGTATATAGAATGAAGGTCTCATCTTGGTTATCGATGAGATAAATGTCGCTATCCACATGTTCAATCAGCGTGTTCAGCTGTTGTTCTGGTGAGTTTAAATCGATATAGAACAGTCTATTACCCGATGTCGACTCTCGCCCTAGAATGATCAAGTAACGGTCGTCTTCGGTGGTATAGCCTGATACATAGCGGTGCTGCTCGGTGTTGTTCTCACCAAAAATCACCGTGTCGCTCGCTTGCTCTGTACCCAACTCATGGAAGTAAAGTTTGTGCTGTTCGGTACGTGCAGAAAGCTGGCTGCCGTCAGGCTTGTCGTAGCTAGAATAATAGAAACCGCGATTGCCTAACCAAGAGATGCCGGTAAATTTGGCGTCAGTGATTTCGGCTTCGAGCTGCTGCTTAGTCTCGGTATCGATAACAAAGATCTTACGCCAGTCGCTTCCGCCCTCTGAAATGCTGTACGCCACCAAGCTGTAATCTTTAGAAAACGACACCGAACCCAGTGATGTCGTGCCATCTTCCGAGAAAGTATTCGGATCTAGGAATACTTCAACCTGCGAGCCTTCTTTCTCACGATAGAGAATGCTGTGATTTTGCAGGCCATCATTCTTATAGAAATAGGTGTAATCCCCTCGCACAAATGGCTGTGAGCTCTTTTTGTAGTCTTGCGCTTTCGCCAATCGATCTCGCAGTTCTGCGCGATACGGGATTTGAGCAAGGTAATCAAACGTGACTTCATTTTGACTTGCCACCCACTGCGCGGTTTCGTCACTTCTATCATCTTCTAACCAGCGATATGGGTCTTCGATTATCTGACCAAAATAGTCATCGCTGACGATCTGTTTATTGGTAGTTGGATATTGATACTCTTTTAAATAGCTCATCGTGATCCTTATTAAAAATAGTGTGAAATCGTCAGATAACGAGTTCTGATGTGTTCAATCAATAACTTAATCTTGTTGGGCGGTTGGCGCGTAAAGGGGTACACCGCATAAATACCGAGCTTTTTACCCACCAAATCTGGAAAGATGTCCACCAGCTGGCCGTTACGAATATCGTGATAAACCAGACAACGTGGTACGTACGCCACACCATGGCCACCCAGCGCCGCTTTTCTTAGTGCCGTCGCGTTGTCGGTAGAAAATGAACCCGATACACGCACGATGTATTTGTCGTTGTCAGTACAGCCATCTTTACTGTGCAGGAACTGCCACTCGCTGGCACCTGTTGTTTGATAAGCGTATTGCAAGCAGTTGTGCTTCACCAAGTCTTTAGGCAGCATCGGCTTACCATTCTTGGCGATATAAGAGGGCGAGGCACACACCACCCATTGAGAATCCAATATGTGTCTCGCAATCAAGCTGGAGTCTTCTAGGTAACCGGTACGAATCACCAAGTCCAAACCATTTTCTACTAAGTCAACAAAGCGATTGTCCAGTGACATATCGACTGTTAAACCTGGATGCATATTACAAAACTCAGCAACGGCGTCTGCCAGAATCAAATCTCCAGAGATAGTAGGCACTGACATTTTGATATGACCGCTGACATTTTCACCAAAGCCTGAAACTGCGTCCATAGCCTCTTGAGTCGCCTGCTTCACATTTTTGGCTCCGTGCAAAATTGCCTTACCCGCCTCAGTCAGGGTCAATTTACGCGTCGTTCGATATAATAATTGCACGCCAATCTCTTCCTCTAGGCGTGCAATTCTTTTACTAACTACCGAATTTGTAAGGTTATTTTGCTCTGCTACCTTACTAAAACTGCCCAGCTCTACTACCTGTGAAAACAGGATCAAATCGTCTGCTCGCATCTGATTATGCCAATTTTGGAATTAATTATTTTCATTATTTCCCTATATCAATAAAAAATAAAGGGGTAAATTCACGCCAAATTAACAAAACAATTACAAAAGAGTCATTCCAATTACAAGATTCGCACCTAAATGGTTCCCGCTTAGAGGCCAATAGCGAATCAAAAATGACAACCCATAACGTGTTATCTACTTCAAACATGAACGTTTGAAAACAGTACGAGGAAGTACCCATGAGTGAAACTCTACTAGCTCTATTGGCCTTTTCACCAATAGTTGTTGCAGCGATTCTGCTGGTCGGCCTGAACTGGCCTGCGAAAAAAGCGATGCCAGTGGCATTTGCATTAACCGTTGCTATTGCCCTATTTGCTTGGGATATGTCTGGCACTCGCGTGCTAGCTTCTGTATTTCAAGGCTTCGGCATTACCGTGTCGGTTCTCTGGATTGTGTTCGGCGCCATCTTCTTATTAAACACTTTGAAACACACCGGAGCTATCACCACCATCCGTAACGGCTTCACGGACATTTCCGCTGACCGTCGTGTTCAGGCGATCATCATCGCTTGGTGTTTCGGCTCCTTCATTGAGGGGGCATCTGGCTTCGGCACACCTGCAGCTATTGCAGCGCCGCTACTGGTTGCTATCGGCTTCCCTGCGCTTGCTGCGGTACTGATGGGCATGATGATCCAATCGACACCAGTATCGTTCGGTGCGGTAGGTACACCTATCATCGTTGGTGTGAACAAAGGTTTGGACACGCACAACATCGGTGAAAGCCTGATTGCTCACGGTTCTACTTGGGACGCTTACCTGCAACAAATCACCTCAAGTGTGGCACTGATTCACGCCTCAGTGGGTGTGATGATGCCAGTACTAATGGCAATGATGCTGACTCGCTTCTTCGGTAAGAACAAAAGTTGGACAGAAGGTTTAGACATTCTACCGTTCGCACTGTTTGCTGGTGCAGCGTTCACCATCCCTTACGCACTAACAGGTGTCTTCCTAGGTGCTGAGTTCCCATCTCTAATTGGTGGTCTAGTCGGCCTAGCAATTGTGGTTACTGCAGCAAAACGTGGCTTCCTCGTTCCAAAATCAAAATGGGATTTCGAGAGTGAAGACAAGTGGCCTGCAGAATGGTTAGGTTCTCTGAAAATCGACCTTGATGACAACAATCAAAACCATAAGAAAATGAGCATGGCGATGGCATGGGCACCTTACGTGCTGCTCGCTGTAACTCTGGTTGCTAGCCGTGTGAGCCCTGAGTTCAAAGGCCTACTGAAGAGCGTTAGCCTTTCATTCAGCAACATCCTTGGTGAGACTGGCGTAAGCACAGCGATTCAACCTCTTTATCTGCCGGGCGGTATCCTAGTATTTGTTGCGCTGGTTGCTGTTCTGATTCAAGGCCGCAGCGCTGCGCCACTAGCGAAAGCATTCGGTGAATCAAGTAAAACACTGATTGGTGCAGGTTTCGTACTGGTGTTCACCATCCCTATGGTTCGTATCTTCATCAACTCTGGTGTGAACGCAGCTGACTTAGCAAGTATGCCTGTAACAACAGCCAACTTCGCCGCGGACTTAGTTGGCAGCGCATTCCCAGCATTGAGTGCCACTGTTGGAGCGTTAGGTGCCTTCATTGCAGGTTCGAACACAGTTTCAAACATGATGTTCAGCCAGTTCCAATTCGAAGTAGCGCAGACCCTGACTATCTCGAGTGCAGTCGTTGTTGCCCTACAAGCCGTTGGTGCAGCAGCCGGTAACATGATTGCGATTCACAACGTGGTAGCCGCTTCGGCAACGGTAGGCCTACTAGGACGTGAAGGTGCAACACTACGTAAAACCGTTATCCCTACGTTCTATTACTTAGTGATGACGGGCATCATCGGCCTAGTGGTTATCTACGGCTTCAATATGACAGACGCACTTATGTAGACCATAAGTCGTTACAAAAGCACTTGGCGTTAATACTCAATTCCCCGACAGCGACACCGTCTAATAAGACAGTTGATGAGTTCCGGGATGGATACTAGAACACATCAACACCCACGGGTATTAACGCCATTTTCCCGAATTAAAACAGCCCAAACCAAGCTCTCAAAGAAGAGCAACATCCCAAGAATTTAGGACTGAAATTATGATCATATCCGCATCGACTGATTACCGCGCCGCAGCAAAAGCGAAATTACCACCGTTTCTTTTCCACTACATTGATGGTGGCTCTTACGGAGAACATACCCTACGCCGCAACACGGCTGACCTTGCTGAGATTGCGCTAAAACAACGCGTACTCAACGACATGTCGGACCTAAATTTAGAAACCGAGTTATTTGGCGAGAAGCTAGCGATGCCAATTGCACTGGCGCCTGTTGGTTTAACGGGTATGTACGCAAGACGCGGTGAAGTACAAGCCGCCAAAGCCGCAGACAACAAAGGCATCCCTTTTACCATGTCGACCGTGTCGGTATGTCCGATTGAAGAAGTTGCACCTAAGATTGAACGCCCAATGTGGTTCCAACTTTACGTGTTAAAAGACCGTGGCTTCATGAAGAACGTTCTTGAACGCGCTAAAGCCGCTGGCGTCACAACACTGGTCTTCACCGTGGATATGCCCGTACCCGGGGCACGCTACCGTGACATGCATTCCGGAATGAGTGGACCAAATGCAGCAGTACGCCGCGTATTCCAATCTATGCGTCATCCTAGTTGGGCAGTTGATGTCGGCTTGCTGGGTAAACCCCATGATCTCGGCAACATCTCTACTTACCGTGGTTCTCCTACCAAGCTGGAAGACTACATCGGTTGGTTAGGTGACAACTTCGATCCGTCGATTTCATGGAAAGACCTAGAGTGGATTCGTGATTTCTGGGACGGCCCAATGGTCATCAAAGGCATTCTCGACGAAGAAGATGCAAAAGACGCGGTGAGATTTGGCGCAGACGGTATCGTGGTTTCAAACCACGGTGGTCGTCAGCTTGACGGCGTTCTATCAAGTGCCAAAGCGCTGCCTTCGATTGCTGATGCAGTGAAAGGCGACACCAAGATTCTGGTCGATTCAGGCATTCGCACGGGCTTAGATGTGGTTCGCATGATGGCACTTGGCGCAGACTGCACCTTGCTTGGCCGCTCTTTCGTATACGCATTAGCAGCTCAAGGACAAGCCGGCGTTGAGAACCTACTCGACCTTTACGACAAAGAGATGCGCGTTGCCATGACATTAACTGGCGCAAAGACAATCAAAGACTTAACTCGTGAATCTTTGGTGGGGTTAGATTAAATCTCCACGATTCAGACTCATGCTTTGGTCTACTTAGGCTGAAGTTCAATCGGTGTCACAGCAATTCCACTACCGTTGTGACACCGTTTAAGCACTGGAAAATAAAATAAAAAGCTAGGGCGTGTTGATCTTTCGAGCTGATTTTTGCAGCGAGTTGCTGGGTATTTATACAAGGCAGAGGCGTCGATGTGTAGCTAGCCTACATGAGAAGCCGATAACGTAGTAGAAATGGTCAGCAAACGCTGCCCGAAGGGTTCGAGCTGGGCGCCCCCGCAAAAAGCGTTTTACTCTTTGTTGAGGGGGATTTGCTTAGAGTGACTAGGCTACTTCCCCTTCGCCGCGATTAAAACGCTTTTGACTCGAACAAAATTTAACCGCGAAAGTTCAACACGCCCTGAACAGTGCCAAATAAGAAGCACAAGGAAGCAAAGATGGAGACAAACACATCCCATGAGCGAGTAATAGACGCACAAGCTTATCAGCAGCTTGAAGCGATACTGGCTCAAAAAATAGAAACAGAACGCATTGTCACGCAAGAGGCAAAGCGATTGGCTTACGGCACCGATGCGAGTTTTTATCGCTTGGTGCCGAAAATGGTTCTAAGGCTCAAGAACTTAGACGAAGTCATATTCACCATTCAAAGCTGTCGCGAACTCGGTATTCATTTTACCTTTCGCGCCGCGGGCACCAGCCTTTCAGGGCAAGCGGTTTCAGACTCGGTACTCATCACACTGACCGACGACTGGCGTGGCCATGAAATTGTCGACAACGGCAATCAAATCATTCTTCAGCCCGGTGTAATTGGCGCGGATGCCAATAAATATCTTGCCCCGTTCCAACGTAAAATCGGCCCAGATCCAGCCTCTATCAACACCTGTAAGATTGGTGGTATTGCCGCGAACAACGCCAGTGGCATGTGTTGTGGTACTGCGCAGAACTCCTATCGCACGGTCGAAAGCATGAAAGTCGTATTGAGCGATGGCACCCTGCTCGATACCGCAGACAGTGCTAGCGTTGAATCATTCAAGCAGTCACACAAAACGCTGTTTGATGGTATTGCTGAATTACACCGTCAAACCAGCTCAAATCAAGAACTCGCCGACAGAATCCGCCACAAGTATCGCCTTAAAAACACCACGGGCTACGCACTCAATGCCTTGGTCGATTACCACGACCCAATCGAAATCATTAAACACCTGATGATCGGTTCAGAGGGCACGCTAGGCTTCATCGCCGAGATCACTTACAACACGGTGATTGAACACCCGAACAAAGCCTCTGCTCTGTTGGTGTTTGCCGACATCGAGCAAGCAAGTAAAGCCGTAACTACATTATCCAAAACTCCGGTTGCAGCCGTTGAGTTGATGGACGGCAGGGCGCTACGTTCTGTCGCGGATAAACCGGGTATGCCTGCGTTTATGCCAAACCTAGATTTAGAAGCGGCGGCTATTTTGGTGGAATCACACGCCAGCTCCCAGCAGGACTTAGATTTACAATGTAAATCAATTTTGGATGCATTGGCTGATTACACGATTGTTGAATCGGTCCCTTTTACGTCCGATCCAAAGACTGTTGCAACCCTGTGGGGCATTCGAAAAGGCATGTTCCCAGCAGTTGGGGCCGTTCGTGAAGTTGGCACAACCGTTATCATCGAAGACGTGGCTTTCCCTGTTGAAAACCTGGCTAACGGTATTCGAGAGCTGCAAGAGTTGTTCGATAAATACGACTACAGCGAAGCGATCATTTTCGGCCATGCACTCGAAGGCAACCTTCATTTTGTGTTTACCCAAGGCTTCGACAGCCAAGAAGAGATCGACCGTTACGGCGGTTTCATGGATGACGTTGCCGAGCTAGTTGCAGTGAAGTATCAAGGTTCACTGAAAGCGGAACACGGCACGGGCCGAAACATGGCACCTTATGTGGAATTGGAATGGGGCAAAGATGGCTATGCCTTGATGCAACAGATCAAAGCGCTGTTTGACCCAGAAAGGCTGCTTAACCCCGGCGTTATCATCAACGACAATCCAAACTCCCACATCACAGACCTGAAGCCAATGCCTGCTGCCGATGACCTTGTCGACCGCTGTATCGAATGTGGATTCTGTGAGCCTGTGTGTCCGTCTCGTACGCTGACTCTATCACCTCGCCAACGTATTGTTTTATATCGCGAGCTACAACGCCGTCGTGCGGCAGGAGAAGAGATAGAAGCAAGCGAGCTAGAGAAGACGTTTGAATACCAAGGTATTGATACCTGCGCCGCAACAGGCCTGTGTGCCGAGCGTTGCCCTGTAGGCATCAACACTGGCGATTTAGTGAAGAAGCTTCGTATCGCTAAATATGAAAAGTTCACTCCAATTGCTAAGTGGACAGCGGATCATTTCTCGACCACCACGAAGCTGACCAAAGCAGGCCTCAAAACCAATCAAGTAGCGAGTAAGGTCTTGGGGGCAAACACGGTCGGTAAGCTTACCAATGGCCTGCGCTCAGTGACCAAAGGCGCAACGCCTGTTTGGATGCCAGAGATGCCGCAGTCCAACAGTCACTCGCTTGCCTCATCACCCGTGACGGCAGAATCTTCAAGCAATCATAAGAAGGTGGTTTACCTCCCTTCCTGTGCAAGTCGAACCATGGGGCAACAAAGCGATGCGGGCGACCAACGTCCTCTTACTGAAGTGACCATGTCTTTGCTCAACAAGGCAGGATTCGAGGTAATTCTACCGAAGAAGCTAGATGACCAATGCTGTGGTATGCCTTACGACAGCAAAGGAATGACCGACTTAGCACAGTCGAAGGCTCAGCAGTTGGAAGAAGTGCTATGGCAAGCCAGTCGTCAGGGTGAATACCCAATATTGATGGATACCAGCCCATGTGCTAAACGCAGTATTGAACAGTTCACCAAGCCATTAGAGGTGTTAGAGCCAACAGGGTTTGTGAATCAATATTTGCTAGAGCACCTGACGCTTGAGCCACTTAAAGAGACCGTGATGCTGCATGTCACTTGTAGCTCTCGCCGAATGGGCTTAGAAGGAGCGATGTTAAACCTTGCTAAAGCCTGTACCGAAGAAGTGATTGTTCCAGAACATATTCAATGTTGTGGCTGGGCGGGTGACAAAGGCTTCACTACACCAGAACTGAATGAAGCAGCAGTCCACCCACTTAAGGAGCAAGTGCCAAGCAACTGCACTCGCGGCTTCAGCAACAGCCGAACTTGTGAAATCGGTTTATCGCATCACAGTGGCATTCCATATCAATCAATCTTGTACTTGGTGGACGAAGTGGCGCAGTAGATCCACTCATACTGCGAGCAACGTGCTCTAGCTTAAAACGAAAAATGGCAGCCCAATCAGGCTGCCATTTGTTTATTCGATTTAAAACGTATTACCGAGCTAGATATTGCTGAGCTAGCGGCTACTGAGCTAAGCGCACCAACTCTTCTGGCGAGTAGTGTTCTGCTTCTGAGCCTTTGGCGATTAAGTCGATCACTTGGAACTCGTTCATGTCACCAAACTCTTTGGTTAAGTAATCACGGAACGCTTTCTCGTTCGGCCATTTGCCTCGCACGATATAGCCATCTTCCTTATCGAAATCTTCCGTCTCAAAGAAAGAAAAGTCGGTCATACCAATATTGTGGCAATACAAAACGAGATACATGTTGAATCCTTTACACTTAACTAGGGCCTGTTTAACTTTCGAGCCGATCAAAAAGCGTCTCTAAAAAGCAGGGCTAAGGTTACAACATAAATGCTAAATCGAATACCCAATCGGATCGTCAATTTAGAAACCTCAGCGACCGGATCTTTACGTTAGTCATCAAACATCAAGTTAATGGCTGCACCCAACAAGATCAGCCCAACAATTGGCCCCATGACTGCTAATGGCGCGCGCTCAATGTATGGAAGGTTCTCTGCGATCATCAAACCCCATTCAGGTGTTGGTGGCTTTGCCCCTAATCCGATGAAGCTCAGCGAGGTCAGACTTAGAGTGATAACCGGTAGCCTCAACATCGCGTGTCTTAACAACGGTGGCAACACATACGGAAGCAAGTAGAAACGGAAGATTCTAAGCTTACTGGTGCCCCATAGTGGCGCGAGGTGTGTATAAGGTTGAGCCTTGGCTTCTACGATCAAGCTTGAGCAGTGTGCAGCTAGCGGCGCCCACGACACCAATACAATCGCGATTAATGCGCTGTTCGGATTCATCCCCGTTAAGCCTGCAACAAGCAAGCCTGCAATGATGTATGGGATACCCTTAGTGATCTCGATAAGGCCTTGGCTAAAGCGGGTGTTGAAACCCATGATGATGCCCGTCACCAAGCTCAAGAACGTTGCCAATATGCCGGCTTGGAAGGTCGCAATCATACCAGAACCAATTCTCGCCAGTAGGTCTCGACCAATGCCATCTGCGCCCAAAGGTGCTTGCCAACTCGGATCCGCTAAGCGAGCAAATTGACTGGTGTATGGGTCACGAAATGCAGCCCAAACCACGATTGAAATCAGGAATGAGAGTATTGAAAAAGCAACAGCACGCTTGGTGCGGCTTTGTGTAAAACGAAACGAAGAGTGGCTACTAATCAGCTTACCGCTTTTCAGGCTGTGACCCAGAATCAACTGCTGAACAAACAAGCTCATGCTGCTCACAGCAATTGAAAACAGCAGCAATACCAATAAGCCGCCCTGCAGAATTGGTAAATCTTGCGCCTTAGCTGCGCCTAAGATCATGCGCCCGATACCCGGAATCGAGAAGATAAGCTCAACCGCGACCGCGCCACCAGTCAAACCAATCACGATCATCGCGATTTGTGGGATCAGGCTGCTCAGCGCTCTTTTCAGCGCAAAGCGAATAATTTGGTTGGAGTGAACATTGGCACTGAGCCAGGTGATCACCCAAGGTTCATTTAAAACGCGTTGTAAACTGTCTCTGAGTAGGCGACTAAACAGACCACTGGCAGGCAATGCAAGCGCTAAGCTCGGTAGCCAGATGTCTTGCCAACCTTGCCAACCATACGGCGGCAGCCAACCTAACCAGATAGAGAACACCAGTATTAATACCGAGGCCACTACGTACTCTGGCAACGATATTAATACCGTACTTAAACTGCTGTAGCTCTGCCCCAGCTTGCCCTTCTTCCAACTGCGTAAGGTGGCAAGCAGGCCTGCACCACACAGTACGAAAGTCATCACCAATGCGCTAGACATCAAAAACAGAGACGTAGATGCTGTTTTTTGAATGCTTAATGCAACCGAGGAACCATCAATCCATGATTCACCTAGATCACCTGAAAAAGCACTTCCTACCCAGTCGAGCAGGCGCTCAATAGCTGAACGGTCAAGCTGAAGATCAGCGCGTACCGCCGCTAAAGCTTCAGGCGTAAGCAGGTGTTGTTGCCCCGCCCTAGCC
Organism: Vibrio sp. 10N.222.51.C5; assembly: GCF_041474575.1. Classification (NCBI taxonomy): domain Bacteria; kingdom Pseudomonadati; phylum Pseudomonadota; class Gammaproteobacteria; order Vibrionales; family Vibrionaceae; genus Vibrio; species Vibrio sp. 10N.222.51.C5. Next base: position 32,248 of record NZ_JBFRUJ010000022.1, on the reverse strand, counting down.
CGCAGAATAGATTGGCTTGGATCGATGCCTGCAATGTCAGGCATCAAACCAACAAGAATCACCACCACAATCAGTGAGGCGATTCTTGATAGCCAAGGCGTCAAGATAAATAGAGTTCGACGCAGAGTCTCAGCAGATAACATTTATTTAGTTAGCCTGTGTTGCCGGGTTAACTTGTGTCGTTTGATCAACCAAGCGACGTTCACTTGGGTCACGAACGACATTGCTTACACGCTCACTTTCACCTTGAATCACACGTTCGTGAAGCAGCGGGATAGCCGCGAAATCGTTAAGGATTTTTTGTTCAGCTTCGATGATCGCTTGCTGACGCAGCGCACCTAGCGGTTGTAGGTCAGCGTGATTCAGTGCTTTATCTACCTCTTGAGAACAGAACTGGCCAAGGTTGAATGAACCCTTACAACCAAAGTCGCTCATCATGTAAGCCACTGGGTCACCCGAATCTAGAACCGTTGCACGAGAAAGGATAAACGCGTCGAACTTACCAGATAGCGCATCGTTCTCGATCTGAGCGTATTCACGAATATCCAGCTCAACCTTGAAACCAGCCGCTTCAAGTTGTTGCTTCAGTAGCGCTGCCACTTCTGGAAGCTCTGCACGGTCGGTAAAGGTACCGATAACAATGCTTTCGCCGTTCGCTTTTAGCGTTTTGTCAACTGCCTGACCTTCAGGTCGAATTGGTTCAGCCCAAGCAAGTGCAGGACCTAATAGGCCTTGCGCGATATCCGCGTGGTTTTCATAAACAGTATTCACGATCTGCTCACGGTCTACTGCAGCTGCCGCTACCTTACGCAGTTCAATATCGCTAAATACGCCTGACTTGTTGTTCAGGTAAAGCGTATTAGTACGAGGCATTGCCACTTCGTAAAGTAGGTTCGGATCAATGGTCGCGATTTGTGAAACGGGTACCGCTTCAACGACGTCAGCCGTGCCGGTTCTCAGTGCTGCAGCACGAGCAAAACCATTAGGAACGTATTCTGCAATTACAGATTCTACTTGCGCTTTTTCGCCCCAGTAGCCGTCAAAACGTTTCAGTTTCGCGCTGGTTGTGCCGTTGATTTCAGTCAGCTCAAACGGGCCAGTACCTGCGCCAATTGGACTAACACGACCATCTTCTTGATAAGCACTTGCTGCTAGGATCGCTAATTGAGGGCTTGATAAACGGCTTGGTAGAAGAGGGTCATCAAAGCTGGTCTTGATCTCTACGCGGTAGTTGTCCATCGCTTTCACTTCGAGATCGACACCATCTAGAATGCGTGGCTTAGGTGCAGCCTCAAGCGCTTTCTGCAAAGAGTTCACTACGGATTCTGCTGTTAATGTAGAGCCATCGTGGAATTTAACGCCTTGGCGAATCGTGAACTGCCAAGTCAGAGGATCAAGATGTTTCCAATCCGTTGCTAGCATTGGTTCTGCTTCTGAGGTTGGGCTCAAGTTCACTAACGTTTCAGCCGTGCTCCAACGTGATAGTTTGAACGCGTCATCAGAAAGTGGCGATAGGCCCGTTCTTGGTGGTTGCATCATCGCAACTCGGATTTCAGATTTTACTGCGGCATCGCTAGACCCTGGTTGAGAGTCAAAACAGCCCGTCAAAGGCAGAGCCAACGCAAGCGTGCAAGCCAGTTTGATTGAATTAAAACGCATAATTATTTTTTCTCTGTAGCTGTATTTTTTTAATAAATAAGGTTGTGTTTAACAAGTAGATTTCGAAAGAGGCTGAGACTCGATCAGCATCTGAGTCGCAGGATGAGCAGGTTTACTCATCACTTGATCGGTCGGTCCGTGCTCCACCATTTCACCATGGTCGAGTACCAGTATTTCTTCACAAAGGGCTTTTGCGGCACCTAAATCGTGAGTAACCAAAATAAGGCGCATATCGCGCTTCTTTTTTAATGAATTAACCAAGTCCAACAACCTTTGGCGATTCACTGGGTCAAGGCTGGCAGTAGGTTCATCGGCCACCAGCACTGCGGGTCTAACGACAAGAGCCCGAGCAATAGCCACACGTTGAGCTTGACCTGTAGAAAGCTGATTAGGTTTCAGTAAGAGCAAACTGGCAGGCAATCCAACGTCTGAAAGCGCCTCTTCAATGATGGCTTCATGATTACCCGAAACATCTAAGTTACTTAGAGGTTCGGCTAAGATCTGTCGAACGGTATAGTAAGGGTTGAGGCTAGTGTGGGGCTCTTGAGGCACCAATTGAATCAAGCGACACACCGTTGCTTGCGCTTTGCTATCGCGAATTGGGAGCGAATAACCGAACAAGTTTATTTGACCAACGGTTGGCGCTTTAAGGCCAAATAGCAGTTCAATTAACGTTGATTTACCGGCACCAGAACGCCCAACAATTGCTAGGCTTTTGTCTTCAACATTAAGGTCTATGTTCTGTAGCGCTTTGAACGCTTTACCACCCAACCAACTTGGTACGGAGTAGTAGTGAACACTCACATTGTCGAACTTAATCTCTATCGGTGTTTGTGTTTCTGAATCAGTCACTGGCATTAATGGCGAGGCTTCTGAGTTTAGTGATAAGGTCGAGCTCATTCGATTAAGTCTCTCAATGAACAGCAGAAAGCGTGAGAGCTCGACTCAAGTGCATGTTTCGGTGCACCGTAAGCCACCACACCACCATCATCGATGACTAACAGCTTGTCACACGCCAACGCGCTATGCAGGTCATGGGTGATGAGTAAACCACCAATTTGACGCTGTTTAACATTGTGTCGAATCAGCTTAAGTATCTCTTGCTCTGTCACCGGATCTAACGCACTGGTTGGTTCATCGGCGATGATAATATCGGCGTTACTCAGCAAGCCAATCGCAATACACACACGTTGGCGTTGCCCACCCGAAATTTGGCTCGGGTACAACGGCAAGATGGTTTCTGGATTAGGAAAACCAAGTTGATTCAGCAACTCGGTAATTTGAATTTTTTCTTTTGATTTAAGCTTAGTGCGAGTTCCCGTCAAGGCAAGGCAGAGTTGACCTTCTATTGAAACCAGAGGGTTCAAAGCTTGAAGCGCATCTTGGAAGATAACTGCGGGGCGCTGTGTGGCAGTTCTTTGCAACATAGGCAAACCACACACAGCTTCACCAGATAGAGAAATATGACCTTCAACTTCAATCGTCTCTGGCAGAAACCCGGCAATAGCGCGAGAAAGCATCGACTTACCAATGCCTGACGGTCCCATGATCGCCAACAGCTCACCGCGATAAACATCGAAGTGGATATCTTGGAAAAGGGTTCTCGAAGAGGTTTTGATCGTTAGGTGGTCAACAGACAAAAGTGGGGCGTTCACGCAGATACTCACAGATAGATGTTATAACATAACAACATTATCATTTAGCTGAGGCGATGAAAAGCGGACATTGAACTGTATCGCGTTTTACTTACAATTTTATTGACCATTTATAGTGAGTCATTACATACAAAAAAGCGCTCACCAAATTTATCGTATAAAAATAGTAAAGCGCTTTCATAAAATATTAATAATGTATTAAAGATGGCAATTAGACAGCTTAGTTAATGGCACCCTGTACTGCATCTTTGACTGGGTAACACTTCTGCTTAACTTGTGCGATGAACGGATACAGGAACGCAATACGCCCAAGATAGAACAGAGTAAACGCAAGCCACAAACCATGATTGCCCCAAATATCGATGGTGAATGCCTGTACCGCTAAGAATACCAACAAAGCCACGATGCTTGAGTCTCTAACCGGACGCGTGGTTCCCGTTCCGGTAAAGATGCCGTAAACCGTTAAGCCAAAGCCAGCCACTAGCGGGAACACAATCAGCCACGGGGCCATCTCTTGATACAAGGTAACCAGCGCTGGAATATCGGTAAACAAGAAAACAATCATGTCTTTGAATATCAGGGTTAAAAGCGTCAGCGCAGCAATGAAACCTGCCGTCCATTGGAAGTTAAGCCTTAATACTCGATCCAACATTGAAGGATTCTTCTGTCCCACCGCTTTACCCGCAAATACACTTGATGCGTTGGCAATGCCGTCAAACATGTAACTGACTATGAAAGTCACCTGCATCAAGATCGCGTTAGCCGCTAGAACATCGGTACCCAGTTTAGAGCCAGTACGCGCCATCATGTTGAAGAACACCAAGATACAAATGGTGCGAAGCAATAGATCAGTATTCGAAGAGATGATTGTCGATAGGTCTTTCTTGGTCATCTTCGAGCCTTGCAGGAACTCAGAGACCGAGATATTGCTGGTCTTCATCACCAAGGTCACACCAATCGCAAAGGTGGTAACTTGTGCAATCAAACTTGCGTAAGCCACACCTGCGACACCCAAATCGAAATAAAGTACAAACACCGCATCCAAGACAATGTTCAACACATTACCAAACACTTGTGTATAAAGAACGTCTTTGGCTTTCGCCTGTCCCATTAACCAACCAATAATGGTGTAGTTAAGCAACACGAAAGGCGCGCCATAAATCAAAATACTGAAGTAGATATGCGCGTGCTCGGCTACATTGGCTTCAGGCTCTATCACCCACATTGCGCCTTGCCAGATGAGTGGTTGTATCAAGATAAAGATCAAACCCACTAAACCAGACAGCACAAACGGACGCATCAAGCTACCCGCCAAATCAGTGCGGTTTCCCTTACCCAGTGCCATCGCACTTTGGCCCGTGGTACTGACACGGAAAAAACCAAACAACCAATACATGGTGTTCATAATGATGGTGCCGATCGCTACGCCACCAATCAATTCAGCAATACCAAGTTGGCCAATAACAGCGGTATCCACAGCACCTAACAGAGGTTGTGTCACCGTTGAGATGATGAAAGGGAAAGCGATTTTCAGATAATCTTTGTGGGTAATGGTCATATTCTATCGAGTGATATTAAGAACTATTTGCAATTAGAACGAAATGCTATCGTTTAATCCGTACGTTGTCATCATTTACTTAGAGTAGATTATCAACAAAGCATCTTTATCTTAGGCCAACTGCATAAAATCGTTAGCTGCTATTGGTTGTGCTAATTTGTCTCAACAAAAGATCAAAGTCTGGTTCAACAAAACAGCACAACCATCGATTAGTAAAAGCTCACGGGAAGGTAGAAATCGAGTTCGAACACTTCATCGGTGTTGAGAAAATGATTCTGATGATAATGCACATACGCGGGAGTCGAGCGCTGTTTGAAACCAGATGTGGGTAGCCACTTTTCTAACACCATACTGATCTGTGGTAGCAGTTCTCCATAGCGGCCATTTAGTCGAAACACAGCGTGTAAGCCGCCCGGAATCACCATCTGATTAACTACGCTACGATACTTAATCGGCTCATCAATCGCGATACACGCCACATAGCGGCACTGATCCATCTCAACCCAAGCAGGGTTTGAGTGATGCAAACCAAATTGGCTCGAGAAATCACGCTGTTCCGAATTCGCCCACGCTTTCAATATCAACCACGCATTGCGAATGGATCGATTATATCCCGTATGTCGAACATAGGCCGCCATCCGTTCAGGCACTTCAATAATCTTAGGTTCAGGTAACACTCGCTGCGCAACATTCAAATAGCCCGCCGCCACTTCGGGATCTTTTAAATAGGGTTTTTCTGCTACTTGTAAATCATGCTTACGCCATTCTCCGGGCGACATATTAAAGGTCGCTTTAAATGCTCGACTAAACGAAGACACCGAGCTAAAGCCACATTTATGGGCGATCTCGACCACTGACGAGCTGGTATCAAACATCAATTGGTTGGCTGCATACTCCATTCGAGTGCGTCGGATATATTGATGCAACGACTCCCCGACCACGCTTTTAAAGGTGCGATGAAAGTGCTGTTCTGAATAGGCCGCTATCTCAGATAACTCTTTGGCAGACAAAGGCTGACTGATGTCTTGGTGAATATGGAACAGGACATCATTGATTCGCGATATGTGTTGACGTGACATCGTTTAAATAGCATAAATGGACATGTTTAAGAGCATAAACGGACACGCTTGTTTTTACAATTGCCGTGTAATATCAAGCGATAGAATAAAAACGATAAACGACGAGACACAACACATGGAAATCGCACAGTCATTACAACAGATTCAATCTTCATACATTCGAGAGATCCTCGCAGCCGCAAGTGATCCAAATGTCATCTCATTGGCCGGCGGTTTACCGGACGAGAAAACATTCCCAATCGATTTAATGAAGCCAACGCTAGAAAACCTAGCGAACATGTCTGAAGTTTTCCAATACGGCTCTACTGCCGGTTACGGCCCGTTGCTTGACCACCTAACACAAAGCTACCAATTGCCAGAGTCACACACGGTAATGATTTGTACTGGCTCTCAGCAAGGTTTGGATTTGATTGCGCGTGCGTATGTCGATCCAGGTGATGTGGTTGTGATGGAAGCGCCAAGCTACTTAGGTGCGATGCAGGTGTTTGGCCTAGTTCAAGCAAACATTGCGACCGTGTCTCAAACTGAATTTGGCCCGAACCTAGATGAACTGGAAACGTGCTTTGCACAGCAATCACCGAAGATGTTCTATGCCGTGCCTGATTTCCACAACCCAACCGGCGTGTGCTGGGCAACAGAAACTCGTCAAAAAGTCGCTGAGCTGTGTATCAAATACAACGTGGCATTCATTGAAGATGCACCATATCGTGAGCTGCGTTTCACAGGTACAGAACTGCCGTTGGTTTCTTCGTTCTGCCCTGATAACTCTATCGTTCTTCGTTCATTCTCTAAGATTGCATCGCCAGGTCTACGTATTGGCGCGGTAACAGGTAAACGCAGCTACCTTGAACCACTGATCAAAGTGAAGCAAGGCGCTGACTTACACTCAAGTGTACCCATGCAAGCACTGCTTGTTGGTCTTCTAAAACATGAAGACTTTGGCGTACACATGGAGAACATTCGCACCCTGTACAAGTCTCGTTATGAAGTGCTGTTCTCAGAGCTAGAGAAACAACTGCCTGCAGATTGCGTGTTAAAAGCCGTCGATGGCGGGATGTTCATTTGGGTTGAGATCCCAGAGTGCGACACCTTCGAATTGGCTAAAACTCTATTATCGAATGGTGTGGCGGTTGTACCAAGCCCAGTATTTTATCCAAAGGCTGATGAAGCAAAAGCTGCACTGCGCTTAAACTTCACTAACGCTAAACCAGAAGAGCTGACTGAAGCGGTGAAACGCTTAGCGGAAGTACTTAACCAAGCGTAATCGCTGATTAAGTAAGACAGATTCAACACCAAGCCCTGCTGTATTTGTACAGCAGGGCTTTTTCGTTCCTCAAACCATAAATCCACAATAAAAAAGGCGTTATATAGCCCTACGTTTGGTTGGTTTTTGTCCCGCACCGCCTTGGTTATACTGCGCCTGATTTTAATAAGCCAACAAGACAGAACTAAGTTGAAATACTCAGTTCTGATCAAAACAGGCAACCGCTCTGGATTTACGTTCCAGCTCGCAGAAAGGAAAAACCATGTCTCAATATGTTGTATGTGCTCTGTATAAATTCGTAGCACTTGATGATTACCAAGAAATTCGCCAGCCACTAACCGACGTGTTAGAAGCCAACCAAATCCGCGGTACTTTGTTACTTGCGAGTGAAGGCATCAACGGTACCGTTGCAGGTAAGCGCGAATCTATCGACGCCCTTCTTCAATGGTTCAAACAAGATTCTCGCTTGGCTGATGTTGTTTACAAAGAGTCGTTCAACGAAGAACAACCATTCAACCGCACCAAGGTTAAGCTTAAGAAAGAGATCGTAACCATGGGCGTTGAGAGCATCGACCCACGCCACGTTGTCGGCACTTACGTGAAACCAAACGAATGGAACGCATTGATCTCTGATCCTGATGTGATTCTGGTTGATACTCGTAACGACTACGAAGTGGACATCGGCACCTTCAAAAATGCTGTAAACCCAAACACAGAAACCTTCCGTGAATTCCCTCAATACGTTGAAGACAACCTTGATCCTAAGAAGCACAAGAAAGTTGCGATGTTCTGTACTGGCGGTATTCGTTGCGAAAAATCAACAGCCTACATGAAAGAGCAAGGCTTTGATGAGGTTTATCACCTTGAAGGCGGCATTCTTAAGTACCTAGAAGAGGTACCTGAAGAAGAGAGTATGTGGGAAGGCGACTGCTACGTATTTGATGGTCGAGTTGCAGTAAACCACCAGCTAGAAAAGAGCGGTTACGATGTGTGTAACGCGTGTCGCCTGCCAATCACTGACGAAGACAAAGCCTCTAAACACTTCGAGAAAGGCGTAAGCTGCCCTAAGTGTATTGATAAGCACAGCGACGAGCAGAAAGCCCGTTTCCGTGAACGTGAAAAGCAAGTTCAACTGTCGAATGCTCGTGGCGAAACCCACGTAGGCGGCGAAGCTGCTCACCTTATCGAGCAACGCAAAAAAGAGAAGCTTGCACACAAAGAGCAGCAACGCTCTGGTAAGAAAGCAAAGTAAACTTTCTGCTTTAAACTCTTATAGTTCTAAACATATAACTATAAATAGTTAGCTATATACATACAAAAGGGCGCAAGTTCGAGGATAATCCTACGAGTTTACGCCCTTTTTTGATCGCTTTACGGCTTTGTGTTTTGAACCACATTTCTTTCGAAAAATTACTTCTATACTGTTAATAATTCGACTAGAGAGGAAGTGCCAATGCTCAATGAAAACCATGCCTTTATCTTAGATTTCCCAGATCTTAAATTAGACATTGTTCAGCTCAACCACGACGACGAAAAATTCAAAGCAGACATGCAGAAATACCACCAACTCGACTACGACATCCGTCAGCTAGAAATCTCTGGCAGCCCTATCGATGACGACAGCATGCACAACCTCAAAGTAGAACGCATGGAGCTCAAAGACTCGCTACACAAACAGCTCACGCGCCATCACGCGCTTAAGATCGTATAGAAAAATCAATCCAAGACTTTATTCTTAGCCATGCATCACGCATGGCTTTTTGGTTTCATCACTTCGCAAATCTAAGCTAATTCGGCTTCTTCAATTATGTTACTGTTTGCTTATTCAAAGGCGTTTGATAAGGAAGCGGTAAAAGTGGCAATGAAAGAAGAGAACATACAACTCCAACTCGCTTCAAATTCTGAATTCGATGAACTGTTTGCGTGTGTTAAACAAGGTATCTTCATACACGTAGATAGCGTTTTCGGCTGGGATGACGACTTTCAACGTCAACGACTTTTAAACGAATACCATCCATCTTGGTTTCATTGGGTATATCGCGAAAATAAAAGAGTGGGGCTCGCCTGCTTTAAACCTTATGACAACGCATACCATATTCATTTGCTGATCATTTTCCCCCAGTACCAAGGTCGTTCGCTTGGCAAGCAAGTCATGACTCTCATACATAAAAAAGCTATGGCAGAGCAACTTAGTCAAGTCACTCTATCGAGTTTTAAAAGTAATGCTCGTGCTATTAACTTTTATCAATCGCTTGGCTATCACGTTGTTGATGAAGGAGATGATGATTTTGTGGGGATGGGGCTCAATCTATACCACAAACACCATCTCTAATTAAACGCCCTAGCCACTCGCCCATTACTGCTCAGTACATAATGACCAATATAAGCTGGGATAAATACCGATTGCCCTTTGGTGAGTGTTAGGTGTTCACCTTTCTGACTCATTAACGTTAAATCATCATCTATTGCCATCAAAATTTCAGCACCGCTTGTGATCACTTCTTCTTGCTGAGGGCGATGAAAGATATTGAAATCAAAATCACTGACAGGAATATCATAACTATCACATTGACCCAGTTTTGAGGGCGCTAACAACAAGCGTTCAAACGGGATCGGTTTGAACTCTGTACAGGCAACCAACTCGGCGACATCAATGTGCTTTGGCGTTAAACCTGCTCGCAAAACGTTGTCTGAATTTGCCATGATCTCGAGCCCAGTTCCCTTAATGTAAGCATGCGGAGTATTCGCATTCAAATACATCGCTTCACCCGGGTTCAATGTGATCAAGTTAAGAAGCAGAACACAAAATAGACCAATATCGTTTGGATACTGATGACTAAGCTCAATAACCAAAGCAAACTCCGCTTGGTCTTGATGAGCAGCCGCGTAAGTCAGAAGTTGCTCTAATGCTTGATGTTTACGTTGTTCATTCAACGTTAATAGATCGCGGAAAAACGTCTCTAAACCTAGAGAATCAAGGTTATTGCCAAACTGTTCAACCAAACTAGCCAGCTCGCTCGAATCTAACTTTCTGAACAGACCTAATATTTCATCGAACTCTCGAAAGCCATTCATCGCTTGGTATTCAGTGACCGCGTAAACCAATTCAGGCTTGTGGTTTGAGTCTTTATAGTTACGATGCCCTGCGGTTAGAGGGATTCTTGCTTGCTCTTCTCTCGCAAAGCCAATTTCAGCTTGTCGCTTGTTTGGGTGAACCTGAACAGACAACGCTTTTTCTGCTGCCAAGATCTTAAACAAGAACGGCAGCTCACCAAACTCCTGCGCAATATCGCTTGATAGATAGGCCGGTTTATTCTTGTTAATCAGCTCAGAGAGAGGCACCAAGTGCTGGTCAAGCTTAACCATTGAGCAACCTTTTGGATGCGCTCCCATCCAAACTTCCGCTTGCGGCTCTTGTGACTCATTCTGAAAGCCAAACAGTTCACGTATCGAAGAAATGCTCCCCCATGCATAATTTTGGATGGTGTTTTCCATTGGGAAAAATGAGTGTTCTGAGAGGTGGCTGAGTGACATGGCGTTTTCCGTAGTGAGCCCTTTGAACACAATTCAGAGAGCTGATTTCTAATAACGTAAATAATTAGAAAGACTACAGAGCTCGGCTAGAACCCACATGAGATGAGGTCTTAGACGCAATAGGAAAAATTCTTAGAAACAGGTGAGACCGATGGAAAGCGTGAAAATAGTCACATTTGAATATCACGAGTAGAAAGCGCTGAGAATAAGATAGCGGCTTGTATCGCACTGATTACAGCAGCGATACAAGCATCTGAATACAAACACTAGTGACTATCTTGTTATCGTTCCTTAAAAACCAGAGCGAGCTTCTGCACTTTTCTGAGGTGATTGAGCTTGTAGGAAAGGCAGTAACAGCAAGCCAATAACGGCCGCACAAGTAGAGATGGTAATGAAGAACCCACTCCAGCCGTAAGCTTCTAGAACGAGCGCTAATGGGTAACCAGAAAGTGCTGCTCCCATATAAGCAAACAAGCCAACAAAACCTGTCGCCGCCCCGGCAGAGTCTTTATGTGAACATTCCGCCGCCGCCATGCCAATAAGCATTTGAGGGCCAAAAACAAAAAAGCCAACGCAGAATAGCCCAGCCGCTTGAAACACAAAGTTGGTTAAAGGCATAAGCCATAAAGCCGAAACCGAAAGGAAGATGCCAATCGCAAACAAGATGTTCATTGGACCGCGGTTGCCACCAAACAACCTATCCGATCCCCACCCAGCAACAAGTGAACCAACAAAACCTCCTATCTCGAACAGAGACAAGGCAGCGTTGGCGTTGATCAAACTGTAATCGTGTTCTTCGGTGAGGTATAAATTGCCCCAGTCGTTAACTGCCGTTCTTACGATGTAAACCAACACATAACTAAAGGCGAGCAACCAAATGTACTTATTGCTGAACACATAGGTTTTCAGGATCTCTCGATAGCTTAACCCTTGCCCATGGCTCTCTTGCGCTAATTCCAGGTGATCACTGCGCCACTTCCCTACCGTCGGAAGTCCCATGGTGGTGGGCTTGTCACGTAAGCGCCAGCAGACAATAAGACCGATAAAAACACCAATCACACCCGGCCAGATAAACCCAGCTCGCCAACTGAACTGCAGCGTTAGATAACCCACAAGAATAGGGATAAGCGCTCCACCAACGTTGTGCGCTGTATTCCAGATTGCCCAGCGAAAGCCTCTTTCAGAGCGAGAATACCAAGTCGTCAATAACTTGGAACACGATGGCCAGCCCCAACCTTGGAACCATGCATTCAATACCCATAGCGAGATAAAAGCCGCTAACGAACTCGAAAAGCCAAACGCGATGTTTATCAGACCAGTCGCGATTAGGCCAAGCCCCATGAAGTAACGAGGGTTCGACCGATCCGATATCGTGCCTGAGATAAATTTCGATAAGCCATAAGAAAGATAAAAGAGCGTGCCAATTAAGCCGATATCGCCTTTGTCCAAACCTAGATCGGTGATCATTGCAGGCGCGGCGTAATTAAAGGTTTTACGAGTGAAGTAAAAACCCGCATAGCCGACATACATTCCTATCATGATGTGAAGGCGCCAATAGCGATAACTCTGATTGACCTCATCATCAGTTAGAGCATCACTCTCTGACGTTGTTGAGCGCAGAAATCCAAACATATTCGTTCTCACACTTTAGGTAATGTAACGCTGATATTGGTACCCGAAGATGAGCCATTAGCGTTGATTGTCATCTTGCCGCCGAGCGCCTGAACACGCTCTTGCATACCGCGAACACCCATTCCTTTGAGAAGATCTTGCGCTGTAAAACCAATGCCATTATCTGATATCTGAAGATAAGACTGGTCACCTAAAAGCAGTTCAATTCTGATTTCGCTCGCGTTGGCGTATTTAGAGGCATTGTTTAGAGATTCTTGGCACAGCCTGAAGATAGTGACCTTAAGCGTGTCACTCAAACACGAGTAATCACCTTGCCAATTTAACTGAATATCAACGCCGTGATCCGAAAACTCCATCTCTCGAATAAGCTGTTCCACGGAATCTTTTAGGTCCAGATCGTCCAGCATCTTAGGTCTTAATTTTGTAAGTAGACGTTTGGTGGTGTCATAAACATTCAAAGATAATGATTCAATGGTACCCGCACAGCGAACGCTCATCTCAGCCGCGTCGACACGTTTAATAATGCTTGCCTGAGTACGAATTGCCGTGATGTTTTGGCCGATTTCATCATGCAGTTCACGCGCAATATCACGACGAACCGACTCTTCAGCGGTAACTAACTGACGTGAAAGGTTTTGATTTCTGGAGAGTTCACTTCGCAATTTGGAGTTGAGATCTTTCTGCTTTTGAACCGCTAAACCAAGCAGTATACCTGTGATGGTTTGAGCAGATAGAGACAAGAGTAAGTCGGTAATTTCGAGTTTGGATGTTCCGCTGTGGGCTGCAATCAACGCGACACTATTTAACATTGTTGCAAGCAGAGCACCTTGCCATCCATAACGAACGGCGAGCAAGATAATAGGGATCGCCATACAGAACGGGGCAAAGCGCCTTAGCTCATCAGGCAAACTGGTTTGTATCAAAATACTGGCGACCAACAACACGCTATATAAAGCAATATGACGGATTTTGAACTCAACGACATTATTGATTAAGTAAGAGCTCAATGGTGCCCACTTGTTTTGGAATAGATAGTTCCAGACCAGATAACACATCGGCACCAGCATCAGTCCGCCAGTAATACTCACCAACCACACCATGTAAACAGCAGAAACATGAGAACCCACCACGGCAACGTTAATAAATGCTGTGACCATGATTAAGCTCGCCATCACTAACAAGTGACGATTCTGGTCACCAGAATAATAACGCTTGGCAATTAGCGTGGCAGGAATACTCAATCCACTGGCGATGAGTATCGTCAGCCATTGGGGTTCATCAAGCAGCAGAGCTAAAGCGATCGCAAGTCCCCACTCTGCAATATAGATGGCAGGCCAATAGTGGGTACGAGTGTGCAGCGTCATTCCCAGTCGAAGTGAAAACGGGAAAAGCAGAATGGCTAACTCAGGGTCATTAATGAAATAGAAGGCAATAACCCATAAACAGAACCATGCACAGCCAGCCATAAAAACCCCACACAGGGAGGTGGCTAGGTAAGAACGCATTAGTACTGGTCTTGTGTAAACAGTTTCGCTAACTCGACATTATTCTTAACATTGAGTTTGTCCATGGCATTGGCACGGTGTACATGCACCGTTTTATGGCTAACCCCTAGCTCTACGGCAATAGATTTTACATCGAGCCCTGTCGCCAATAACTGACACACTTCGCTTTCTCTGCGGGTGAGCTGATTTAAAGAGGCTTTATTCTTCATGGGCGTCGCAAGCTTTATGGCGATATCGGGCGTGAGATAACAGCCACCATTTGCGCTCGTGTGTACGGCTTGGATTAACTCATCAGGGCTACAGCGCTTGCTGAGATAACCTTTGGCTCCTAACTCTAATGACTTCTCAACCATCGCCGGAGAGTCATGTACGCTCAGCATGATACTGGCAATGCCTGATGGAATCTCTTCCAATAAGCTCAGGCCACTTTCGTCTTGCATTGAGATATCTAAGATCACGACATCAGGGTGACAACTTGGCAATCCTAGGCGCGCTTCTGCCGCAGAGTTGAATTCCCCCACGACCGTAATATCAGCTTCAAGACTGAGTAATTGAGCAAAGCCAGATCGAACAATGACGTGGTCATCAACAAGCGCAACATTAATCATGATATTAACCAAAATTAAGAGTAAGAAAGAAAAATAGCCCCAACAGGAGCTATCTAAAATTAAGTTTATTAATAGAGATGATACTGAATCGAACTAACGATTGGTATGATCTCACGTGCTTTAAACCAATAAAGCACGTGAGACTCGCTACGCGTTTTGAGACGCTAAGTGTATTTTCTTAGCGTGGCGAATCTTCTTCTCTTCCGCAAGCGCAACGAATAGCAGTAACACGATACAAATGGCAGCTGACGTATCAAGCGCTGCGAACGTGCCTTTCCAACCCGTTAAGCCAAAAATAGGTGTGCCGTCTGCAATCATACCTAGGCCAAGTTTGGCAAAGCTGTCACCAATTAAGTAAGCAAATGTACCTTTCACGCCATCCGCAACGCTGATTGCTTTCTTAGGCACGAAACCTACTGCAGCAACACCAATCAGCAACTGAGGACCAAATACTAGGAAACCAAGCACAAACAGTGATGCTAGGTACATGAACTCACTGGTTGCATGCTGGTAGAACTCTAGCGAAACGATAATCAGGCCAAGCGATACACAAGCAACCAAAGCACGGCGTCCGTTCGCAAGGTCTGACAGATAACCCCACATTAACGTACCGACCAGTGCACCAACCTCAAACAGAGTGAAGCCTGAAATCGCGGTTTCTTTTGATAGACCTAGCTCTTGATACGCATAAACGGTAGACCATTGATCGATACCGATACGAACAATGTATAAGAAGATATTCGCGAAGCAGAGCAACCAGATCACTTTGTTTTTCAGGATGTATTCAACAAAGATCTCTTTCTTAGTCATTTGATTTTCTTCAGCAGCCGTATCTTCTTCGCTGACTTCTTCATCAAACAACTCTTCAACCGTACCTAGACCATAGGCTTCTGGAGAGTCATTACCAAAGCGCATACCAATAAAGCCAACCACAATCGCAATGATTGATGGGAACACGAACATACCGATCACGTTGCCATCAAAAAGGTAGTTAGCACCGAACAGAGCAACACCAGCGGCACCTGCGCCACCCACGTTGTGCGACATATTCCAAAGGCCTAAATAAGAACCACGCTTGTTACGAGGCGTCCATTTAGTGATGGTCGAGTAGCTTGAAGGACCGCCGGTACTTTGGAAGAAACCACTCAACGCATAGAAGGCAACCATCAAGAATAAGCTAGCACTGCCACCGCCCATACTGAAGCTGAAGCCCAACATAGCGATACCAGAAAGGACAAGCATGAATGGCAGGAACTGCTTGGTGTTTTTACCATCGGCATAATAGGAAACGACGGTTTTACCGATACCGTAAGTGATAGAGAAACCCAGACCGATAAGACCTAGATCCGTCATCGATAATCCATAAGTAGAAATCATGTCGTTTTGCGCGACATTGAAGTTCTTACGGATCAAATACATGGTTAGATAACCAATGAACACGACGAGGTAAGATTGTAGGAATGGTTTAAACCACATTTTTCTTCTAGTTTCGACCGGAAGATCTAGCGTCGGTTTTCGAACCTGATCTAGGAACTTTAACATTGTGAACTCTCTTATTTTTTGTGAGGTCTGCACGGCATAATTGCGGCCATACATTGTTTGTTAGTTGACCGTGAAATAATAAGGAGTCTAAAAATCGACCGCATGAGAGAGGGTCTTAGAATAACTAGGAAAAATTCTTAGTTCAGAATTGGGAGTCAAGAAAGCGTGAACAGCATCACTTTGTTTACGGTCTGTTATGGATTGATATTACGATAACAAAAGTCACTCATTTCAGGGCTGACGAACCTTGTAAATAAACAGAAACGAGTGGATTACTTCACTAAAAAAACACCAGTATCGGTTCATCACCATAAAACTCCATGGTCATGGTGTGTCCGATACTGGTTCAGCATTCATTCTGATTAAAATAGATTCAATAGGCTTGTTACGTTTCGCGTGAATCGTACTACAGTCGCTTGCCGCTACCGTCTTCCCACATTACTTCACATTCATCTTTGATGGCAGCTTTTAATAATTCAACCAGTGGGAACGCTCGACTACCGATATTAACAGGCGCTTCAACCACCTCTTCTTCATTGTCGTCATCAGTATTTTCATGCTCTACGGACTTGCTCTGCTCTGCTGCAATAGCAGCACGTAGATTATCCAGAGCTTGAGGAACCTCTGAAGCATCCATAGCACCTGGGATGGAGCCGCTATGCCCAAGCATCTTGATGAACTGGAGGCCGACTTCACCAAACATCGTGACACTAGCATGAGCTTTACAACTAAAGGTAATTAACATAATGAGCCTTTCTTAATTTTGGTCGTTTACAAACTATGTGGAGTAACTCTCTGGAAAGCAAGTAGATAAACATCAAACAACGGTTACAAGTTTGATGCTTAAATCTAATCTTCTAGAGATGACCAGCACCATCGGTGATATACATCACTATTTGGAATTGATTGAACAGCCTTTCATATGAAACCTTGATAGTAGTCACACTAAATAGACATCTAAGCCTCTGCATAGCTTGTTATTTAATCTACTATTAACACCATTATCAAAAACTTTGGCACAGATCACATGAAAAGGCTCGTCGGCAGGCACCTAGAAGAAATGGCGGACATACGATCCACCCGCAAGCAAAAAATTGTCCACTCCTTTTCACTGACTGCCGCTGCGTTATTCATTTTCTATACTTGGGCTTACTTCGAAGGCGAGCATTACACGCTGTCAATATTCGAATTGTGCTTCGCCATCATTGCCATTTCTAACGCTTTATATGTAAGAAAAGTCATCAATCCTGAGTATTCCGAATTGATTCTGAGTGGTGTTCTTCTAGTTCAGGGCGTCATCCTATTCTTGTACAGTCACGCCATCCCAGATCGCATCCTCTGGCTCTACCCAATTCTGGCCGCGGTCATTTTCATTAATGATTTCAGAATTGGCATAATCTTCAGCACCTCGTTTTGCCTGTTCATCAGCACCTTGATTACAGCAATGCCCAACAATTTTTCTTTACCATTTAACAGCACACACAGATTTTTCCTTAGCTTATTTACCATGAGCTTGGTGTGCCACACATCCGCCTATTACTACACAAAAGCCGTCAGTTATATTCAACGCCTGTATAAAGAAGGCATTGAAGATCTCGCTTACAGAGATCAGTTAACCGGCTTGGCAAACCGTTGGAGCTTTGAACGCTGGGCGACAGAAAAACTAGCCACCTTGGATAGTGAGCGATCACTTACGGCATTGGTCTTTTTGGATATAGATGACTTTAAAGGCATTAACGACAGCTACGGGCACGATGTGGGAGACAGTGTCTTACAGCATTTTGCCAATCGCTTGAGCAACAACATTCGAACCAGAGACAGAAAAAGCCATGAATACGATTATTCCATCGCGCGCTTTGCTGGAGACGAGTTTGTTCTGATGCTCTACGATGTGCCAACTCGTAAAGATCTAGACGGCATTCTAGATAGGATCTGCGGGCTGTTCGAAAGCGGCTGCCAAACAAACGAGAGAATCAAGGAATTGACGTTAAGTGTTGGGGTTGCTTTGTATCCGCAAGATGCCCAAGAATTACATGAGCTGACGAGATGTGCTGATAAAGCGATGTATGTTGCCAAGCATTCAGGAAAAAACCGATATGCTTATTATCACGACAACCCAGTATCGACCCTGATAGAAGAACTACCAACGAGCCTTGTTAGCTCAGCACCGGATTCATCTGAACTTGAAGATTGCTTTGAAGCGAAGATCGAAGGGAACAATGTTACGCTATTAAAAACGCGCCAACGCTAGCCATTCCTATAACGGAGCGGCGCTGCTAACCTGCAAGGTACATAAGCCAAAGACTCACTAACCCGATCATAATAATCCATATGACTTGACGTGTTCGGTTTGGGTTATTCCCTTTAGGTCGCCTCACCACGGTTTTAAAAGCGGCTTGCTTAGCTGACTGAATAAACGGCGCTTCTATCTCACGTTTTTTCACGCGGCGTTTAACTGCGCTGTTTGCAACCTCTGTAAAGCGCTGGCTTTGCTCCGTTGTAAAGTCGTTATCAAAACCTATCCGACCATGCCTTTCGCCATGTTTTTGCTGAACTGCCATAGCGGCCTCCTTGGCGATATACTCTCTATTGAGTATAGACATAATTTCATATTGTTACCTGTTCAAGATTTTCGAATAAGTCACTCAACGCTGTGCCATCTTCTTTTTAAATCAAATTACATAAACTACAGCTATTCAAGTTTATGAGGGTTTCAAAATGACGAATGTAAGAGCAGTAGATCATGTGATTACAGCACATGCCACCTCAGATGGTGATGGCGTCAAAATCCAACGACTCGCAGGTTTTAATAACGCACGTTTCTCTCCATTTTTAATGATTGATGAACTGAAGTCGGATGAAAGCAAAGACTATGTTGGCGGCTTTCCTCCACATCCTCACCGTGGGATAGAAACGCTCACTTACATGCTCCAAGGTCACTTCCAACACAAAGACCATATGGGGAATGTTGGAGAGCTACGCAGCGGTGGCGCTCAATGGATGGCCGCAGGCCGTGGTGTCATTCACAGCGAAATGCCAATGATGGAAGAAGGTGCGCTGCATGGTTTTCAGATTTGGATAAACCAACCTGCGACACACAAAATGCAACCAGCGCAGTATCACGATTTTCAAAGTGAAAGCATCGCGGAACATCAAAGTGAACAAAGTGGCTTGTTAAGAGTGATTGCTGGAGGGTTTGAACTGCACAACCAAAGTGACGATGATTCAGAGGCTTTACGAGCGCAGGGTCCATTACAGAAAACAGGTGTGCCATTAAGCGTTGCGGATTGGCGCTCTCATTCTGGGCAAAAAGTCACGTTAGGGACTAATGTTAATCACAATGCCATGACTTACGTGTACAAGGGTAGTATTCAGATCGGCGACAAAGTGATCAACCAAGGTCAACTTGCCCTGCTCACCAAAGCTGACTTGCTGTCTTTGGGTAGCTTGGAAGATTCAGGGGTACTGATTTTTTCTGGTGAACCGATTAATGAACCTGTTGTGCACTATGGTCCGTTTGTCATGAACTCGATGGAAGAGATTGAACAGACAATTCAAGACTACAACAACGGTGTGTTTGAGACTTACTGATTTCTTGGCTTTGAGCTTTGAGCTTTGAAGATTGAAGATTGAAGATTGAAGAGATTTTGCAACAAACAACGATTTGGTCATCCATTTGATGACTACAAAAACAAGTGACACTATCCACTGCCGGTTACTATCACTTATTTAACCACGCTCCTAGAGCGTGGTTTTTTTCTATTCAATCAGAGACAAACGATGCCCTGATTGAACAAATTTAGACCTGATTACAAGTACTCACACAGGTAAGCCGTCGCTTCTTTTACCTGTAGGTCGAATGATGAATCACCCGCAACGTCAAAAGACTCACCAGATTGGTATGTCGTCCAGTCATCATCGCCAACACGCTTTACAATCAAAGCACCTTTAACAACGGTCATCTTTTCCGGAGCCGCAGTACCAAAAGTGTACTCACCAGCCGCCATTACACCAACACTCACATCAGCACCAGACTGGTTAAACGCTAACGACTTAACGCCACCTTCAAAGTATGTGTTTTCTTTAATCATTGTACTTCCTTGTTATCTTCAAATTGCAATTATTGAGCTCACCGAGTAAGCCTATGCGTAAATTTAGGTGATAATTGTTTTAACCAATTCGAGACTTTCCTACAAGAAATAAATACGCATAGCTTAAGCATTTCTGGAATTCGCTTTCATTGATAGAGTAAATACTGAGGAGCAAGGCTAAAAACCACTAACGCAACCAAATTTATTAGAACATTCGATCCTGCTTCTAACTCTTAGAACAATTTTTGCAAACTAAGGTTTTAGTTAATAGAATCTAAAACAATATCAGTCGAAAAATGAAGAGATAATGGCAAAAAAGCCGACTAAAAGCAGAGATCTATTTGCCAACTCGTTACTCTACGGCTTCCTATTAGCTGGCTTTATGGTTGCCCTCACCGCTGGCTATTTTGCTTACCAAGCCCACCAGCAATCTGTCAGCCCAAGCAACGTCTATGGCACATGGATAGAGATTGCGGCGCCACCTTACAACACCGATATCCTGACACTTTCAGAGAACGGTGTGATGATGAATCATCGTCTTATCACTACCTCATTCGATTTTGACGGTAAGATCGTCACGATCAACACTGGCTCTGGAACCACCGTTTACACCATCAGTGGTACTTACGATTCGCCTCGCTTAAAGCGATTAGAACCAAGCGTACCATCTCAGCAATTTATTAAAGAAGGCTACGAAGATACTGCAACTGGTGATACCCATAGTGTCATGCAACAACGACGCGCTTCCTTAGCTGAGCAATTCAAAAGATAACCCTCTTATCCATACTGCCATAAGCATTCGTCTTCAAGTTTACCCGTCGATCGACCCCGCTCGCTCAACATACTTCACTTTGTGATTCAGCTTCAATCCACAGTATTTTCTTATAGTTTGTCGCACCTTTTCATAACTTCATGTCGTGAATTTTCACTTGTGAGATTTTCCTACTGAAGGATGTTTTATTTTATAAAACATGGACTCAGCCTCTCATTCATTAAGCAACAGAATTGTAACAAGATACAATTTTTTAGTTGTCCATCGAAAACGGATTTATTTTCAGTTATGAAATTAAAACTCTCTCGAATACTGACTGGGAAGCTCCTTCAAAACTGATTGGAGCCGTTTATGGGGCCATTGGGTTCTCGTAATCTTCAAGGAATGAGAGAAATAGTATGATTCGTATAAATACCTGTGCTGCAAGCATTGCTCTAGCGCTATCTGGTACAGCATTAGCTGCTCCAACAGCACCTAGCATCGACATGTACGGTTCCAACAACCTGCAATTTTCTAAAATTGAACTCGCGATGGAAACCACCTCTGGCTACAACCAGATGGTGAAATATCACGATAAAGCAAAGGTCGACGTTAAGTTCAACCAATGGAGCGGAACGTCAGGAAACACGTACAACATCTACTTTGATGGCGTTAAAGTGGCCACCGGCCCAATCACTGGCAGCCAAACCACAGCTTCTTTCGAATACGGCCAAGGCGGCTTATTTGAGATGGAAATCGAAGCGTGTGATGAAACAGGTTGTAGCAAGAGCGCACCGGCTCAAATCACCATCGCTGATACCGATGGCGCACACTTAGCGCCACTTGCGATGAATGTGGATCCGAACAACAAGTCATACAACACAGATCCAAACACGGTAGTCGGTACTTACTTTGTTGAATGGGGTATTTACGGTCGTGATTACACCGTTGATAACCTACCCGCTGACAACTTGACCCATATCCTTTATGGCTTCATCCCAATTTGTGGTCCGAACGAATCAGTTAAATCAGTAGGCGGTAACAGCTACAACGCACTCATGACAGCTTGTCAGGGTGTTAACGATTACGAAGTGGTGATTCATGACCCTTGGGCGGCTTTCCAGAAAAGCTTCCCTCAAGCAGGACACGAATACAGCTCACCGATCAAGGGTAACTACGCAATGATGATGGCGCTCAAACAGCGTAACCCTGATTTGAAGATCATCCCATCGATTGGTGGCTGGACGCTGTCTGACCCGTTCTTTGATTTCACAACCAAAGCCAACCGTGACACCTTCGTTGCGTCTGTTAAGAAATTCCTTAACACATGGAAATTCTACGACGGTGTTGATATCGATTGGGAGTTCCCTGGTGGAGGCGGTGCGGCGCCAGACCTTGGTGACCCAGTAAATGATGGCCCAGCTTACATAGCCCTGATGGCAGAACTTCGCGTGATGCTGGATGAGCTAGAAGCGGAAAACGGCCGTACTTACGAGCTCACTTCTGCGATTGGTGTTGGTCACGATAAAATTGAAGACGTGGACTACGGCGATGCTATCCAATACATGGATTACATCTTCGCAATGACTTACGACTTCTACGGCGGTTGGAACAACGTGTTAGGTCATCAAACAGCGCTCAACTGCGGTAACTTCATGCGTCCTGGTCAATGTGATGGCACAGGCCTTGATGAAAATGGCGAACAATACACAGGCCCTGCTTACACCACAGACAACGGCATCCAATTGCTGCTTGAGCAAGGTGTTCCAGCGAACAAACTTGTGGTTGGTACAGCAATGTACGGTCGTGGTTGGGAAGGCGTATTGCCATCATCACTCACCGATCCTAGCGACCCAATGACAGGTGTGGGTAACGGCAAGCTGAAAGGTAGCTCAGCGCAAGGCGTATGGGAAGATGGCGTTATTGATTACAAAGGCATTAAAGCGAACATGCTTGGCGCGAATAACCAAGGCATCAACGGCTTCGAATATGGCTACGACGAAATAGCAGAAGCGCCTTACGTTTGGAACCGCACTTCAGGCCAGCTAATCACATTTGATGATGACCGCTCAGTTAAAGCAAAAGGCGCGTACGTTCGTAGCCTTGGTCTTGCGGGTCTATTCTCTTGGGAAATTGATGCAGACAACGGCGACATTCTGAATGCGATGCATGAAGGCCTTGCTGGCGGTACAACAGATCCTGTCAACCGCAAACCAACGGCAGCTGCAGGCGCAGACCAATCGGTTGAAGGCCCAGCTTCTGTTTCTCTAGATGGCAGCGCTTCAAAAGACAGCGACGGTACAATCGCGAGCTACGCTTGGTCACAAGTAAGTGGTTCGGCAGTAACGCTGGCGAACGCTAATGCCGCTGTTGCAAGCTTCGATGTGATTGAAGTCGCTCAACAAGAAGTACTCACGTTCAGCCTAACGGTAACTGATAACGAAGGTGCTACTGCAACTGACACCGTTGTTGTAACCGTAACTCCTAAGGACACGGGCCCAGTCAATACAGCACCAGTTGCTGTGGTTACGGCTCCGGCTGAAGTTAATGCGGGTGATGTAGTCGTGGTTGATGCTTCGGCTTCGAGCGATGCTGACCAAGACACATTGACCTTCACATGGGATGTACCTGCTGGTATCGATGCAACGGTTCAAGGTTCTTCAGTGAGCTTTGTCGCGGCGGAATACACGCAAGATACAACGCTGAACTTCTCTGTAACAGTCAGCGATGGCACAGAGACATCAGTAGCGGCTACTTCAGTGAAAGTTCTTAAGAAAACTACAGTCGGCGGTACGTGTACTAACGCTTGGGATTCAAGTGCAGTCTACACTGGCGGCGACCAAGTGACTCAAGGCGGTAAGGTTTGGGAAGCGAAATGGTGGACAACCGGTGAAGATCCAACAACAACAGGCCAATGGGGCGTGTGGAAAGAGATCGCTCCTGCAAGCTGCTAACTAAAAATAGGGTTTAGCTAAACGCGAACTAAGCATCAACTAAATCCCTAAAACAAAGGCCAACCAGATAATGTCTGGTTGGCCTTTTTATTATTTTTTTTCTTAGCTTTGAGCTTACGATCTTTTTACTGGCGTCCTACTGACTTGCGCTCGTTATACCAATCACAGTAAGCAAGTGTTCAAAAATAGCGCAGGAAAAAAGCTTGAGAACAAGGCAGATTTTTTCGATGAGTAGTTATTCTACAATCAAAAAATCTAACGACGTTATCGAGATGTTTAACAAGCTAGGGTGAACAGTTATTTACTACGATTGGTATTAGACTTAGCCAATTAAGTTATCAAAGCTCTCGAACACTTGTGGGCACTTCATTACTCGCCCGTGGCCCTGTCCTTGAGTCGCAATTAAAGTAACGCGACCCATTTCATTAGCAGCACGCTGAGACACATCAAACTTAGTAAACTTGTCTTGCTCATCATGGACGATGATCGTCTGAGACTCACGAAGCGCTAGCTTTCCATAGGGATCAACAGACTGAATTGGGTAGTTAAACTGCTCTTCTACTTCTCCGACTACCGCTTCAAACAGTTTCATTGAGTAACCTGAACGCGCGACGCTGCCAAATAGGTTTTCTAGATAATCCAACACAGGTGCAATCAGCAATAATGGCTTGTTTTCCAATTTAACGTGCTTACACTCCAACGCAGAAGCCGTACCCATGCTGTGACCGACCAAACCAGCTACCTCACCTACCGAATCGAGAATCGCTTCCAAACCATTTACAAACGCAGGAATATGACCATGTACACCATCGCTGCCACCATGAGCAGGATGATCGTAAGCCAGAGCCGTAAAACCTTTGGCGGCGATGTGTTCCATCAAAGGGAAGAACTGACTCGCGGTGCCAGACCAACCATGAGTCAGCACCCAAACAGGCCCCGTACCTAAAGAATAGGTTTTTAAAACGCCATCACGACCTTCAATTTCACTCTTGATAAGCCCTTGGGGATCAGCATTTTTTTGCTCGGTACGCATTGGAGTGAGCAGCAGCTTACGTGCCGTTTTCTTCGCATGGCTCGGCGCTAAGATGTAATGCAGATTGGTTGTTGCGCCAATTAAGCTGCGCTTGAAGCTGAATTTGTTCGATGTATTAAAGTAGATTTTGTCACTCATGACCGTTCCTTGTATCGCCATCATCATTGGCGGATCGAGCTCGGCCCTGAAAATCGAACGACCGTGCTATTTGTTAGTATAAAAAATGACGATAGCGCTGTTTATGATTGCTTGCCGCCACTTCTGTTAAAATCTTTTGCAAACCTTAGTTAAGCAAAGTCACATGATTTGCGAGTTAACCTGCCGTATGTATTAAACCGCTCTCCAACTGGCTACCAAGCGCTCGACACCACTCCAAAAATGGGTGTGGCTCGCTTGTTGGCCTCGTAACGAGTAGAACAAGTTCGCACTCAAATAAAGACCGTATAACTCGAAGGTTGCCTGTTTCGGGTCTAAATCGGCTCTGAACTGTTTGCTCTCAACCGCTTTTGCTACCTGAATCGTCAAGTAATCAATCCACACTGAAATGGTTTTCTGCAGTGCTTTCTGAATCACAGACCTTTCACTGCCCGCATCTTTCCATGCATCAATAAACATGCAACTGCCTTGGAATGAATGGTTCCAGCCCAACCAATTGTCGAGCAGCTGTTTCAATTTCGCTTCAATATCACCATCTCCCAGCTCTCTTGCGGGAATGATGACTCTTTCGGTGAATATGGCGTTGGAATACTCGAGTACAGAGAGTTGCAGGTTTTCTTTAGAGTTGAAGTGTGCAAACAAGCCACTCTTAGACATGCCACACTGCTTGGCTAACTCGCCAATCGTCAAACTCTCAAGCCCATTCTCACTTGCAAGCGCGAATGCATGGCTCAAAATATACTCTTTGGTTATCTTTCCCTTACTCATTATTCACCAATAATAAATCTGACACATTATTTTTAGCACGTTCGTTCTTTTTTTCAAGATTTTTTACTTAACCCTAGGTATTCATTTTGTCTTATCAAAGAACTGTGGAAAAATGCGACAGTATTCAAAGGAAATTGAAATCGACTAACAAAGGAAAAACAATGAACACACTTTGGGAACAGTTTGCGTTTTCGGCGTCAGTAACAGGCCCTATCTGTTTAATGCTGTTTCTTGGTGTGATGCTCAAACGAATCGGCTTAATCAATGACAATTTCATTGATGTCGCATCTAAGGTGGTATTTCAAGTCACCCTGCCCGCGATGCTATTTCTGAGTATTGTTCAATCGAATCACAACTTTTCAGCCAGTAGCGCGTTAGTTGCGTTTGGCGTCATCGCTAACTTTGTCTTTTTCTTGTTCACGATTTTCTCAACCAAATTAGTATTTAAAGGTTCGAAAGATCAAGGTGTGATTGTCCAAGGTGGATTCCGCGCCAATACCGCGATCATCGGCCTCGCCTATGTAGCTAATATTTATGGTAACCAAGGCGTGGCATTGGCGGCTATCTATGTCGCATCCCTAACCGTGCTGTATAACATTCAAGCCGTAATTGCACTGACACCCAAAGGCGAAGACACAGGCGCGAAAGCGATTAAAGTGATCGCTAAGTCGATTACCAAAAACCCATTGATCATCGCTATTTTCTTAGCGGTCGTCTTCTATGCACTTTCGATTCCTATCCCAAAAATGGTCACTGATGCTGGTCAATATTTTGCCAACATGACGTTGCCTTTAGCACTGCTGTGTACCGGTGGGTCGCTGGACATCAGCTCGCTCAAACAAGAAAAGTTATCGACGTGGTTCGCCTCTAGCTACAAGTTAATTGCCTCACCGTTACTGATTACACTGGCGGCTGGGTACTTAGGATTTGAAGGGCTCGATCTCGGGCTTATCTTCTTGATGAGCGCAGCACCAACAGCAGCGGCAAGCTACGTTATGGCTCGTGCGATGGGAGGAAACTCAACACTGGCGGCTAACATCATCGCGCTTACTACTGTTGTTTCTCTTATCACTTGTACTCTCGGTATTTTTGTACTTACTGCAATGGATTTAATATAGCTGCGACAGGCTTCAAATAATCAATACAAGCCTTAAAACAAAGGTCGCAACCCTTGATTTAGCGCTAACTGATTCAATAAAAAGGCTGTTAGATTCTACGAAAATTTTCTTAGAGATCTGATATGTCTTCCGTTCAACATACGCCTTCACAACACATCGCCAGTATTGAGTTGGGTCGAGTGATTGCTATCTTGGCGATCATTGGCTTACATGGCCAAGTGGCACTTACTTATTGGCAAATCGATGAAGTGCCTTGGATTGGCTATGTGCTTAACCAAGCCGCTCGCTTCGCTGTGCCTCTTTTCTTCCTTATCTCAGGTTATCTGATTCAACCTAAGCTCACTGCCTTACCTTGGACAACCGTGGTCAACTACTCCAAGCCACTACTCAAGGTTTGGTTAGTTTGGAGCATCATTTGCCTAGTCATGCCATTCAACCTCGCGAAGGTGGAAGAGTTCGGTTACTTAGGCGAACGCCAAGGCTATTGGGGCTTTTTAATGAACACCCCGCTCAACTCTTTCTTAGAGGGTGGGTTGGTGCACTTGTGGTTTATTCCTGCACTTGTGTGTGCCGTTTTGATCATCGCTCTAATGGTCGAAATGAAACTCGACAAACTACTATTACCAACGGCTATTCTGCTTTACCTCTATGGTGTTTTAGCGGGCAGCTACGCGAACTTAACCGACCTGAGCGCACCTTTCTTTACTCGTAACGGCCCGTTCTTTAGCACGTTAATGGTGACCTTAGGCTTCCTCATTCGTCAGAATCAATGGAAGGTGTCGTCAGCCAAAGCGTTGGTGTTATTAGTGTTAGGCATGTTGATTCACTTTGCTGAGGCGGCATGGCTCACCACGTTCGACGTCGGGTTCAACATGAATGATTTCTTGTTTGGTACGGCACTATGGGGAATGGGCGTGTTTATGTGGCTTTTAGCAAATCCAAACATGGGTAACTACGCTTGGGTTCGCGCCATTTCAAATCGCATGCTAGGTATCTACGTCAGCCATTTGCTGATCATTATCGTGTTGTTCAATGTCTGTGGAGTTTTAGGCATTACGGAATTGGCAAAAGACGTTACGGTATTTTTTGGCACCGTATTGTTGAGCTTCGGGTTGGTTGTTGGAATCGAAAAAACACCACTGCGACGTGTGCTGCTTCGTTAGTGTTTGTGCCTAACATCATCAGCTAAATCAGTTTTAAAGAGTCACAAAAAATAAAGGCAAGATAACGGATTATCTTGCCTTTATTTCATCATGTCAGTAATGAGACTGTGTCACTCGCTGGAGTGTTATCGGAACGCCATTGCGCCCTTGCCAACACCTTCATAAGCGACGATTTGTAGTGATTGGTTCTCTGCTAGGCTCGGTTCAACTTGATCCGCGATATAGCCAGCAAGTAATTCCACCGTGGTATCTGTCGGTAAAATTTCCGTCTCACTCTTAGCAATCGCTAGCTCAAATTCGCCTTGTGGCGCGGTGTAGCGGAAGCCATAGTGACTTTCATCATTAACACTGTTCGCGTTTTCACTCAGGTTAAGTGATGAAACTGGAACTTGGTCTTCTTTAGAACCTAAATAAATGTCTTCCCAACGCTGAGCAAATGCTTGTTCACGTTGCCCGTCACGCTGACCATCGACCACGATTTCTACTGGAGAACGGTGACCATGCGCGATGCGTTGGCAGTTGCCATCATGCTTTTTTAAACCATGGGTGTAGTGGTAGAACGCGCCATTAATGTTCTCATGACGTAGGGTGATCTCTAACCCTGTGACGTTACTTGGTAGGTTATCGCGAAGAATATTGTAAACGTGTGCGGTCACACTCTCGATGGTGATCGCTTCTGCATCAATGAGGCAATATGCTTCATCAGGGCAATGTAGATGAAGACTCTTGTCACCACGCAACACATCAACCTTAGAGTAGCCCGCTTTGCTCGCTTGAAGAACAATTGCAGCGCTCTGCATTGGCAGCAGCAAACGATGATCAACATGCTCATCGACAAGCTGTTTGATCTGCTTTTTGACCTTGCTAAAATCCAGCACCATGCTCATTTCATTAAGTTCACCAGACATGGTGACATCTAAAATCCAACTATCTCCTACGACCCCTCTGTGTTCACAGATGTATGAAGAATCGATAACGGTAAGGTCTCTTACAAATAGGTTCAAGTTGAACTCCTTAATACTTTAATGAGATACGGGAGGCTGAATAATGTTCAGCAGGCACTTCGTCTCATTGGTGTCTAGATAAAATAGGACGGGCAGGATGTTACAACGAGCTTATAAAGTCCACCTTTTTACACCCTCTTCCGATAAAAGAACAAACTACATACAATTTCCGCTAAAACATAGACCAGCCAGATACGAATAGCCATAAATCGGGTGGGGATTGCCTGCCATTTCACGACGCATTTTGCTTTAGCCAAAGGCGCGGCGACACTCCGGCAACATGTTGAAAAGCACGTGAGAATCCTGAATAGCTATTGTAACCCACTTCATCAGCGACCCAATTGATCGGCTTATTTTGCAATAACAGAGATTGAGCAACAGAGACTCGCCACTTTTGCACATAATCTCCCGGCGTTTCACCCACTTCCCGTTTGAACGCTTCAATAAACTGAGTACGAGACATCGCGGCCAGTGACGCCATTTCGGCAAATAAACAATGCAAGGCTGCGACAAATGCCTGTGTTCCGTGTGAGCGCTAGACAAGCTCAACTCCCCCGCGCTCAATACATGAAGGTGGCCCTCTTTACCTTGTTGCGCGTTAAATGACGATACTCCACACAGGTTTCCAGAATAGAAAACGCCAGTGCGTATCGAGAAGTGTTCCATTAGTTGTGAAAGCAGATCCATGCATCCTCCGAACGATTCGCTTAGTTTTTAGTTCTTTTGTCCCTCTATAGACCGGACGAGTGGGCTAAATTATTTCAAACAAGATAACCAACACTGACAAGGAACTTGATATGTCACACATGAAATCGACCAGTCAAAAAATCACTCTAATGGCCGCGTTACTAGGCACCAGCTTTTCGTTAATGGCAGCAGACCTTGATATGAGTGTCGACAGCAATAACCTCGCAATTAAAGGCTATGATCCTGTCGCTTACTTTGCCAATGAAGGTCCAGTAAAAGGCACATCTGAGTTCACAGCGACCTATAAGAATGCGATCTATAACTTTGCGAGCAGTGAAAACAGAGATGAATTTCGAGCCAATCCAGAAGCCTATGCCCCTCAATATGGCGGTTACTGCGCGTTTGGAGTAGCCATGGGTAAGAAGTTTGAAACCGACCCTCTCGCTTGGAAGGTGGAAAGTTGTATCTGAACTTAGACAAATCGGTTCAGAAACGCTGGCTGGAGAATACACAAGAGTTCATCCAAGACGCCAACAGCAACTGGACAACCATCAAAACCGTAGAAGCCTATAAGCTCTAGCCTACAGCGCTTATCCATTGCCCAAGAATAAAACGGAAGCGACCGAACGCTTCCGTTTTCATTGGGATTTTCCCCAAAGAGGCCAACCCAAAGCGATTGGCAACACCTACTAAGTCCATTTCTATTCTATACTCCTAGCAGATAAGCTTTTCTTTTTATGGAAGAATAATGACATTACCTAAGATTTTGGTACTCGGCCTCTGCGCCCTATCGACACTGACTTATGCCAACCCATGGCAGTTCGTCAAAAGTGAAGATGGCATCATGATTGATAAAAGGCCACACAGCGAAGGCTTGGTCGAAATACGAGCACAGATGCAAACGCCCACCACTTACTCCGGTTTTTTACTGTTATTGGAAGACAGTGAGAACGTGCCAAACTGGATAGATAATGTATCGCAAAGCCGTGTGTTGATGCAGATATCTGAAGATGAAAACATCGTCTATACCCAATTCAAAGCACCGTGGCCTGCCAGAGATCGAGACATGGTGACCTACTCAAAATACAGCATCGAGGGTGGGCAGTTTGTTTTGTCGATAAAGGATGCGTCGAACTATTTGGCGAAAGAGTCGGGGTACATTCGAATCTACGATGTGGACGCACTTTGGACACTGCAACCGCTGACTAATGGCAATACCTACATCACCTACACCGCGTATGCGAACGCAGGGGGCATCTTGCCAAATTGGTTGATGAACAAGTTATCGATAGGCAGTGCACTGAGCACGTTTAAGGGGCTAAAAGAACAGTTACCAAAGTACCAAGGCCAACAGCACCCTAACCTGCCAAATGAGTCTCGCTAACGATACAAGTCGATAAGTAAATGGAGGTATTAAGGTTAAAGATTAAGGTCTTCTAGCGAGGTCGCGAGCTAAGATAAGCGCCAAGCCAAATACTTGAAGAAACAGGGCGATGTTCTTATAGAAAGCCATTTTCTCATCAAGCCTTTGGATTAACTCAACCAAGGTCAGGTTATCCAAATAGTAATCATCGATTCGAGTTCGTTGCGCTTCTTGTGCACTGTTTATCAGCATCATAAGCTTAGGTAAATTAGCCAACGAGATGGCCGGCACCTCGTCACTCACCCAACTCCGAAGTTGTCCGCGAAGCGCTTCATCAAGAACTGTGGCAGGTTGAGCGATTTCTGGGGATAGCTTATCAAGGTGAATCAAAATCGCTTCACGCTTGCGCTCTAGGGTTTCAATCGTATTCCAAGCAAGCTGTATTGAGTACACATTGCCGTATTTGCGATCGTTGTACTCCGCTTTCTCAGCTTCAATTTTATCGAGCACCAAGCTCGACATGACAATCGCCATGATGTTGAGTATCAAGCCTGCGAGGACAATCGCCCAAGCAGGAGGAAGACGCAACGCCATAATGCTCCCTAGAACATTTTATCAAAAGGTAGGTAAGCTAAGTTTAGGACAATCAAAGAGATCATGCAGATAAGCGTTAACACCATACCCACTTTTCGACCTTTGAAGTTCTTCGCTAAGATCCCTTTCGCATGAATCACACGCCCCAGAATAAACGCCACACCAATGACATGAATCAGCCACACACCGGCGCCATTCATCTCTAACAATCCCATCAAAATAACGGTGATTGGGATGTAATCCATAGCATTACTTTGTGCCGAACGTGCTATCTGTAACGACTCGACACCGCCATCAGCATGAGCAACAAGATTGATTCGCCTTTGCTTGATCACCTCTATTGCTAACCAAATCATTACGATCGTCAGCAAGGCTGCGTAAAGTGCTGTAACCATCATATTTCCCTATTATTTTGTGTTTACTCAGTGTTCTTTGTTATCTGTTCGACAACACCCGGCTTTGTTTCCTAATTGGATCTCAGATAGAAACGGCCAGTATGGGTGATTATTAGGCTATTTCTATCGTTTTAG